>DJVF01000015.1 GCA_002441085.1 Patescibacteria group bacterium UBA6263 | reverse complement strand
CGATAGGTTTGTTCTCATGGAATTCATAAGCGTTTGGCTGTAGCTCAAGTCGCTATAATTATTGACTGAGTTTCATAAACAGAATTTCAAACAGTGACTTTGAAAGGATGCGATGACAAATCCACAGAATCTACTGTTTCTGTAAGTATTTTGGTTCATGAATTGATAGATTGCTGTCTCATATTCATCATCAATTGTGTCCCATCTATACCATCTGCAAATCATGGAAAATTTTCTACAACAGTAGTAGTCGTGAGTTGTCATCATGCAGCTACTCATCCAGCCAAAAATCATTCAAACATCAATGGACTAAGATTGGCTCTAGCTGCATATATTGCAGCTGTATGTCATGCTGGTCAAGATCAAATTATTATTAATTTTTCCATGATAAATATAAAATTATAAAATACATGAAATATAGTTTGGAGATATTATATTAAAATATTGAATTTACAATCAAAAAAACGATTATCATAAACAAATATAATTCCCTTATAACAAAAGACTTTATATAAATATTAAATCAGAATTTATTCTTCTTTTTTGAGCATAAATGGAAAATGAGTAACAAATAATATCAAAAATAAAGTTCCTCGAACAATTCAATTTACAATGCTAGTTTTTTTATCATAGGATCTTCTTTGTAATATTGTTTGAGTTGCATCATCCTTACATTTTTGAATTTCTAGGGGTGTTTTTGGGGCTTGTAATTCTGGTTTGGCATAAAGATTATCACATTCTTTGATTTCGTATCCATAACTTCATGCTATATATTCTTGATCGGTTATGATAGCACTATTTACCAAATTGTATATCAAACTACCATAGCCAAACATTATTCAAATAATTCAAGCTATAGAAATCAATGTAAAATAAAGTTTTTTGAGAGAGAATGATTTTTGCATGTTTATTTTTTAATTGATAAATCACATAAAAATCTATAGATATTTATAATCAAATCAAGTAATAAAAATTATGAAGTAGATATTTAATGAACAATTTAACTTGAATAAAATTTGTATTTCAACCACCAATCACGGAGTACTCAGTAATGATTAGATAATTATAAATTTTATTTTATGAAATTTACTTGTAAACTTCATAAAACGAAATTTGCAAAAAAATCAATTCTGATTACAATTATCAATGTTTAAAAAATACCTAAATACTCATGAAAAGATTTAAACTTTGGTTTGTAGCTTGGGGTATAATTATATTGGGATCTATATTGTCCCAATGATTTGCTATAGCTCAAGAATGAAGTCGATGAAAGTATGGAGACAATCCTATAAGTATACTAGAAACTGTAGTATCTGAAGCTAATGATGATTATGAAATACAAGAAACAGCATTGGATTGAGTGACTAATATGCAGTGAGCATATCCATCTCAATACAAGATAACCAACACTTTGGAATATTTTAGAAATAAGATACAGCCGTATTTGCAACGAGTTTTGTACATATGACTGACTGCAGCTGTAATATTATTGATCTATAACTGATTTTTGATGGTGACCAATAGCTTACATAAAGAATGAGATAGCGAAAAAGTCAAAAAAAACATAATAAATATAGCTATAGGAGTAATCGTTTTGACATGATTTTATTTTATATTACAATTGATGGTAGCTATCATAAATACGATATTTGGATGATTTGGATGAGGATCTGGTTTTAGTTAATATAGTATAATCAAAAAAATGACAAAGATTTGGAATAGAATAATATTGACTGTAATAGCTATATGCTTGTGATTTTTTGTTAGTAATGTATGAGCATATACAAACGCACCATCATTCAATGATAACTTTGCTAAATTTATGACAGATAATACTCCTGATGAATATTGAAGAGTAGAAACTGTATTTAATTTACCTATAGATAGAGACAAAACTTTGATGGAAAATGTAAGATGTTTGTTGTACCCCAACCCAATGATGTTGCCCTGATGTGATAGTGCAAGTGCAGGTGGATTTGTATGGGATATTATAAGATATATTGGATTTGTAATTATATTTGGATATGTCGTCATAGTATGAGTAAATTTGATGTTATACCCAAAAGATAGCGAAAAAGTCAAAACTAATCTCAAAAGTCTATTGTACATAATGTACTGAGCTTTTATATTGCTTGGATCTACTTGGATTCTAGGGACCGTACTCAATATAGGTGACGTACAATGAACTGGAGATTTGGTCAGCAACTTACAAGAATGACCGAGTTCATTATTTTTTCAGGTACTTAGCTTCTTCAAGATATTAGCGTTTTTTCTTGCTATAATTATGATGGTAATTTTGGGATTTAGAATAATGGCTGCCAATGATGCAGAAAAATCTAAAAAGATTGCAAAATCCATATTAAATATAGTATTGGCACTTGTATTTATCAAGATAATAGATTTTTTATACTTTATAGCACAATCACAACAATTTGCTCAAAAATCAGCTGATTTTATAATAGATATATCAAAAATATTGGCTTATATCCTATGAGCAGCTTTGATGTTGATGATTTTTTATTCTGGATTTTTGATGGTGACAGACCAATGAAAAGAAGAGAATTTCAAAAAAGCAAAAAATATTATAGTATCTATACTACTATGATGATGAGTATTATTTATATTTTTATTGATATTATATCAAGTATTTAGTGAGTTTGCTTAAAATAAAATTAAAAAATTAACAAATATAAAATTTTTTAATCTGTAATTTGTAATTAGTTAATTGTTTCTATATATTTTTGAATTTGTATAATTCTACTCAGTTGATCATATCAGATTTGGAATCTCTTTGAAATTCATTGGCTTGTACTATAAGAATTTTATCGTCTAGAGAGATATTTCATTTGAATATTATTCTAATCATTTCCTTTCAGATTCTTTTGAGATTTTCGTAATTGAATGACTGAGAAATTTTGTATCATCTAGNNTCTAGATCATCGCAAAGAATTGAGGTATCTATAAGTCTCATCAGATTTGGTAAAAGTAATGACTGGTACTGTGGGATTCAAAGATGCCAATCTAGATGCAGTATATCAGTTTTCTGTAAAACAAACTATTGCTCTGACTCAGACTTCTTTGATAATCCTACATGCATTAAAAATAATATAATCCCTAACCATAGATTCTTCATTTTCATCGAAACGCTCCAATTCTCTGGGCTGTAGGCGAAGCTCATATTTATCCAATATATCAGACATTTGAGTAATGATATTCAATGGATCTTCTTCTTTGATCATAATATCTAGCATGAATCAATCCACTCCTCGATAACATAATTTTTTGATATAAGCCTCATCTGTGAGTGGATATTTGTTAGTTCCAAAATGAGTTATAAAATTTATGATAACAGGCTTCCCAGATGATCTGATTTTTTTGATGATAGAATCCAAAGATATTTTTTTCTTGGTCATTGCAGAAGATATTTTGTCATATACCAATATAATTCAGTCTGATACATCAGCTATCTGATCTATATTGTTTAGAGCCTGACTATTTTCTATTTTCGAAATTATTTTCATTTTTTCGGCATTTTGTTGGATGAGATAGTCCTTGATTTGTAGTACATCGTCTTGTGTTTTGACATTGGATGGTGCTATCATATGTACTCAATATTCCAATCCCCAAAGAATATCTTTTTTGTCTTTGTCTGTAAAAAATGGTGTATCGATTTGATAATTCCCAAAATCGACTCTATCATATTGCAATACCTTTCATCATTGCAAAACCTCACACATGATATAATCATCTTTGACTGATTTGACTTTGATAAGTATATCACTTTGCTGAAAATATATTTTGGTTCATGTGGGTAAATCTTGGATATCTGGATAATCTATAAATATTCTTTTATCACTCTCCTGAGCGTATTCGGAATAATCCAAAGCTATGGTAGATCATTTACGGACAGAAACATCCATAACATTTTTCACTCTAATATCAGTTCATTTGGTTTCCAATAGAATCGTCTTGCTATTATCCAATTTCATCAAAGTATCTATATATTTTTTGTTGTTGTCATCAAATCAACCAGATAAAGACATTCTAAAAACATCCACAAAATTTATAACTTTGGAAAGTACTGTCTCTTTGGCTAAAGTCGGTCATACTCCAGCTATAATTTTTGAGAAATGAAAGTTATTCATATTAAATGGTAAAATGTTAAAATGTTTGGATGAGAGACTGGGAGATTAGATTTTGTTTTCGTCTACTATAGTAAATCATCTTTTTTGCAATACTTTGATTGTAGATTTATTTTTAAAAGAAATAACTGCATTTTGATCAGCAGATAGACGCATCAGAACATCATCTACAAGCAAGGCTATTGATTGATTTGCGAATTCTTTGGGTAATAGTATTTCAAAATAATTTTTACCCTCTTTGATTTGTGTGGGGATATCTGCTAATGGCAAATCATCAAAAGTATGTACATCTATATTCAATCAAATAGATTTTTCTAATTGAGCTATCACATTGCCTGCTTTGCCTATGATACGTCATTTATAATCAGAAGGGATATATAATTGTAGAGATTTGGATGATTTGATTTTGAGTAAAAAGTCACAGGGAAGTAATTTTTGCAATTTGAGTTGGATTGCATGTTTTGCATACTCATTCATAGATGACTTTTCATTGTTTGCTGACTGCATTTCTGATGTAATTGGCACTACAACTATTTGTTCTCAGAAAGTATATATTTCGTACTCTGCTTGTTTACTAAAAAAACCTGTCACCACAATTACTGGACGAGCCAAATCCTCTGAATTCATTCATGAGGGTACTTTGACTACCAATTGTAATTGATAAATCTGATTGATTACTCACTTTTCTATAAATATTACAGTATCTATGACTTGAGGTATAATTCACATCTCTATAGTACCCAAAAATCTTTGAATACTGTCTACTGGTCTAGTAGCATGTATCACTCATATCAGTCAGATCCCAGTAAGTCTAAGATCTTTGTACAGTTCAAAATCAGCCTTGTTTCTGAGCTCATCATAAACAGTATAATCTGGTCTAGAAAGCAATAATATATCACGAATCTCATCATGAGTACCATGAGTAAAACTATACTGCACAACAGAATCTGCTACTAACAAATCACGTGGAGATTCTATAGTCTTGATAATATTATTTTGTTTTTGATATAGATCTACCATCGCTTGAGCAAAAGTAGTTTTACCAGATCATGGAGCTCAAGATATAAGGATTCACTTGGATGAATTTTGGAATAAATCCAAAGTCTCTGGATCTAATTTATAATCTTCTATAGTCAATCTTTTGATAGGTTTGGCAACAGTCATTTCCAATCAATCAGATAATGGGGGATAAACAATCACTATCCTGTATGGTCATAACTGGACTATTTTGGATAAAGATCTATCTATTTCTATAAATCATTGACCCAAAGTATTTACTTCTTGGAATATTTTATCTATCAAAGTTTTGAGCTCTTTACTAGGAAATGGGTTAGAATCCAAAACGGGCTTCCAATTTCATGGTCATCATTTTTTTTTGAGAATAGGCACATTTTCTTTGATATGCAAAGACATAGTCTCTTCATCAAAAAAGTTATCTAAGATACTTCAACAACCCTGTATTTTTTCCATAAATATAGCTTATAAACTAAAGATATATAAATATACTTATTATTGCCAATAAATCAAATATCGACAAGCAAAATTATATTGAAATTTATTATAATACCTGCTTGAAAATAAGCAGGATTATTTTGATATTTTATTTGAACTTGGTGCGTGTATATATTGATTTTTTTTGTTTTTTCAATAAAAAAGCGTTTGTGTATTATTACATGCTAGGTAATAAGCTGATTTTGTCTATTCAAATTGATTTGACTCTAGTCAAAATACTGACAAAAGCTATTTTTGTGTATATAAAAGTCCAAAATAAAGATTATTTTTTAAAATATATTATAAAATAATGTTATTTCATGTAGTAGGAGTAAAAGAAGAGGGAAAATCATTTGATACTAATATAGATAGAATAGAAAAAGATGACTCTCTAATAGATAGATATAACCTAGATCTATTGATAGAAAGCGAAGATATTAATAATGCAAAAAAAAATATAGAATATCGATGAATAATAGCTGTATCTATAACAGACTATAAGGAAAGTGAATTAAAATTTGGGAATATTTTTTTGAAGATAAAAGGCGAGACTCAAGATATACGTATTATTAGCAACATGGAGGAAATCTATGATACAGCAGTGTTTTTTTATAATGTAGGATTGGAAATAAGCGATATAAACTATTTAGATAATAGTCTAGATGAAACTGAAATCCAAAATATATTGAAGGAAGCCAAGGCTTATGTGGAAGAAGACAAAAAGAGATTGAAAGAAATTATAGAAGTCAAAAAGAAAAAAAAAGAATACTTATTTTCCAACAAAGATATTGTCAAAATAAGAGACGTCATAAGTGAAGTAATCGTGAGATGAGATGAAACACTACAAAGAGTAATATGAATAGTCGATGGCAAAGACATTAAAAAATTCAAATCTCTCAGAGACGAATTAAGTAAATTGAGAATGTGAACAAATCAAATAAAAATAATAGATAGATGAGAGGCCTATCTAAATCTGATGGAAAAAATAGAAATAGAATTTTTGGAAAAAAAGAAACAAGATATCGAAGATAAAGATACCATAAGTAAAAATTCTGTAGTTTCAAATATAGATATTATGGAAGAATATAGTAGATTTTTTAAAGCAATCAAAACCAAAGCCATATGATGATCAAACAAGAGAGAATATGGAGATTATATAACTTTTGGTATGGGTGGAATGTTTATAAGATTTTTGTATGTGGATATAGCCAAAAAGTTTAGCAATATTAGGAAGGTAATCTATAAAGCTTATGATTGGATAGAATTTTTGTTGATAGCTATCATAGTACAAGTAGTAATATATATGGTATTGAATAGTATGGGGACTGATATAGAATTGAAAAATTTTGTTTTGTTATCAAATTTGTGAATAATAGGATTGGTAGTTTTTGCGGCAAAGTTTTTGAGAAAAAAAAATATTATTTATCTGATAATATTGATCCCTATTATAGTAATAATATCTATAGTATTGATACGTAGTCTAAAAATAAATTTAGCCCTATAAAAACAATTTTTTAAATTTTAATTTGTACAAGTGACTCTTGCATTGCTTTTGATAGTATTATCTGGATTTGTAGCGTATTTTTGGTGAGTATGATTATGGTATATATGATTGATACCTGTAGGGTTTTTGATATTTTTTGTCAGTTTATCTACTACAGCCATAACAGATAAAATAAAATTTTGGAAATGATGGCAGCAATATCTAATATTTTTAGCATGGATAGTCATATTGATATGATTGATAGGTAGTCTGCATTTTTTTGGATTAAATAGCATAGATATCAGTCAGATTATGATAGTATTGAACCTAGTATTGTGGCTTGGTTCTTATATAGTCAAATATGAAGATGGAAAAGCTGTCTTTAAATTATGATATTATCTGAGTATAATATGACTATGGATATTGGCGTACGATATGGGATGAATCATGGTATTTTGGAAAATATTTAGTATGTCATGGGCACTACATACAGCAATAATCTGATTTATTGTCTTTATCATATGACTGTGGACTGAGATAAATAGAAATATTTGGTATGAATTTGCAATAGTAGTTATATGAAGCATAATATTGATAATCAACCATCAAATCCAGGACCTTTATATGGCTTTGTTTATGAGTAGTTTATTGCTGAGTCTGATCTATTATATAATATATAAAATAATCCAAAATAGGCCACCTAGTGAACAACAACAAAAAACCATATCAGTGAGACGTATACTGGCATGAGAGAGAATCACTCAATACCAAAAACCATTTAAACAACAATTCCATAGAAAAATATATGATATGATAATAGATATGCCAAGACTGATCAAATATATATTGGAATGATTGAATATAATACTAATTATAGTAATGATATCTATATACATATACAATATATGAAAAACAGTACCTACTATGCATGAGCGACTTTACTGGATAATTATAGCAAGTTTTGTATCCAATGTAATATTGCTCAAAAGAATAAATTATACTAGCACTATACAAAGATTGATAGTCTTTGCTGTGATCAATTTTGCTATATATGTGAGTCTGTTTTCTATATATGATGGTAATATAGCTCAAATCACACGATCTGCTGTATTGTGGAATATATTTTGTGCAATATCTATATTTTATCTACCCAAAGTACATATAGGACAATACTTCAAAAGAATTGATTATATTTTTTGGCTGATTACTACTCTACTAGCAATGGTATTTAATATAAGTTTGTTTAATCGTACTCAGATGCCATGACAACTGTTGTTTAGTATAATATTTTTGTATGTGGGGATCCAATGAATGACTTTGTTTTATGCGACCAAGCATATTGGTAGGATGGAGGAATAGAAAATAATTAAATATTGACATTTATTGACAAATAATTATATCTAACTATAGTTACTCAAAACAAAAATAAAGACAAAAAGTCTTTATAATTATAATAAATTTCCATGTCTATAAATTCTATTAACTCCAATAATATTCGTAACAAAACTAAAAGTTGAAATTTTGTTGCAAAGGCTAGCTTACTTATTTTTCTTGCATTAGCAGGGAATGGATTTATACAACAAGCGTCTGCTCAGACAAGAAACGTTACAAAAGATACTACTGAGATTAGAAATTTTTTTAGAGATACTGCTATTTTTTCTGCTGTAGAAATTAAAGAGTTTGATATGCTATGGAATAAGAATCTAAAAAGCCCTATTGGGGAATTTTTATTAGAGGAAATAATGGATAATTTTTATGCCTGTGGAGATTATGAACAAACTGTACTAACATGTATACTATTGGATCCTAAAGCTACTACAAGTTTATGAAAACGAGCATTTGGAGAAATAGGAAAAAATAGTAGTTTAAAAGGTACTTATGATATAATATTAAAACATATACATACATCAATAATATTAAAAGAAAAACAAACTGAATTAAAAGAAAAACAAACTGAATTAAAAGAAAAACAAACTGAATTAAAAGAAAAACAAACTGAATTAAAAGAAGCTCAAGAAGTACTTAAACGATTAAAAGAACTTGAAAAAATACTATTAGAAGCTCAAAAGGTTTTTGAACAGAATAAATAAAAAGAATCTAAAATTTTTTTCTCTGAGCTATTTTGACAAAATAGCTTTTTTGTTTATAATTTATTTATGGTTTATACTTAAGTCATAATATGCCAAATTTAGAATCTAAAACAATCCAAGAAACAGAAATTCAGACACCCAAAAATGAGAAGACTGAAGATTTTTGATACAATCCTGAAATTAAAAAAATATGAGATAATCTAGCTAAAAAATTTCCAAAAGATTTTGATCAAAGTACTTTTGATTATCTTGTAAAAAATATTTTATCGTTACTTGAAGAAAAATATAGTGAAGATAATGCTGAAAAACTATTTTTACAATATGGAGAAAAATCTTTTGATGAATTAATGAAAGATTCTATTCAGTATTTTAAAGATAAGAATTTCAGAATATTTTCGGCAGCAATAAAAGATGCTTATGATTTATCTAATATTGATAATACTAAATCTAATATTGATAATACTAAATCTAATATTGATAATATCATAAAGAATATAAAACCCTTATATGATAATTTTGATTCGAAATATAAATGAACAAGTGAAGAATTAGCTAATTTCAAAAAAGAAAAATTAGATAAGGATAAGGAAGATAAGCTAAGAAAATATTGAGTAAATCCTGATGATTATATAAAATATCGATTTGCAGCACAAAAATTAGCAAATTCCAATGAAGCTATTCCAAATAAATATGAATTTATAAAATCGTTTAATCAATTAAATAAATTTCTGGATATCGATGTACAGATAGCACTGGATGATAGAGATAAAAAAAGAAATGAAATATTAAAATCTAAACCCAACTCACTAAGTGATCTAAAAAATAATTCTGAAAGTGTTTTGCAAAATAAGCACATAAAATCTTTTGTCTTGGATGATCAAAAATTTGTAGATAAATTGGATACTCAACAATATCCCAAAAAAATTATAGAACTCTATGCTGTTGATAATCCCAAGCTATGAGAACTACTAAAATACGTCAATGAAGACCTAAGTATAAATAATGAGTTATTGAATAAAGAAATTGAAGATGATAAAGAAAGAGAGAAAGTAATAAAAGATATAACAGAAAAAATAAATCAGATTTTTGAAGATTCTAGCAATCTTATACAAGGAGATACAAATAAGTGGTTTAAAGAAAAAATAATGACTAACTGTTTCCAAGCATTAGCAAATTATTTTGATAATACTACTCCCAATATGGAAAATTTTGCGAAAGATTTTAAAATGGACATCAATCAAGATATATCCTTTGATGGCAAGACAATCTATATGCAATGAAGTATCAATTGAAACCATGTCTGACTATACTATAATTTGGAAACATGAGAAATGAAAATGGATGACTTTATGTCATACCAAAATCAAGACAATTGATGAACCTATGTAATGTGAATCAAAAATGGCCAAAAAGAAAAACTCAAATTTAAACTTCCTACTATCGATGAACTCAAGCATTGATCGTGGGATGTAGATATAGGTAAACATATAGAAAATTCTTATTCTATATTAGATTATGAAAAAAATATTAAATCAGATTTAGATTCTAATATTTCAAAAAAATTTCTTAATGTAAATTTGAATAAATATTATATAGAACAATTTAATGAGAAAAATATCGCCGAGCAGTCAGCTTTGAGCGATATTTTTTATAATTGGCAAATTAGTAATGGTATACCTATAATAGATTTTACAAAAGAAACTAAAATATCAAAAGATTTACAAGCAAAACAATATGAATTATTAAGATTGGTTTTTAATAGTCTAGAAAATTATAGAGACCCCGATAAACTTAGAAAGTTTAGAAATTGTATTGCTAGATTAAATCTGATAATAAATACAAATGAAGTAAAAGAATGAAGAAGCAATGAAGATATGTTCAATAAATTATTTGATTCAAACAATATGAAAGAAAGTATGTACAATTGGAAAAATAATCAGTGAGAAATAAATTATTTTCATTTTTTTGATCTGATGAGTAAGTGAATATGAGATGAAAGGACTATCAATTTAGATGTATTTAATAAAATTTTAACTATAGTAGAAAAAAAAGAAGAGATAAATGATAATACTAAATTAGCTTGATATGACTGGTTTATGGATAGATATAGAGAAAAATATTATAATCCAATGATAAATATTTAAAAAAATATTTTTGATTTAAAGATGTTATATTTAGAGTGTTTTTTAAATATTCACATTATTGAAAATAATCTTTTCTTATTATCTAGATCTCAAAATCATTCTCATTTTCCCAAAATACTTACTACTCTATCCAAAATATCTAAATCTATATATATTATTTGAAATATAAAAAAAATCATCAAATTGATGATCTAGTGGCAAACAAAAAATTACAAAAACATAAATAGTGTGTGATTGGAGAATAATCTTTTTTCATTGAGATTATCTATTGAAATAAAGGTTTGGATATCCTTTTATTTCTGTTTATGTTAAAGTTTATTTTTAGTTTTTGTTGGAACTAATTTATTTCAAAGTCTGATCTTAGCTCAGGATTGGGATATATATTGATTGGGATGTCTGGCTGATTGATTTTGATATATGTATCTTGTGAATAGTCATATCCAGTATCTACAAACTGATGTATACTACAATATGGTCGACTAGACTCTGATGATACTATCTCATGATGTAGAGCATTGTAATTGATATAAGAGACTAGCTCCTCTAGCATATCAGATGGGATATGTATAGCTTTGAATCTTCATTTAAAAACTGGCAATCATTTGAAATTGGGATTTTCTGAGTGTTTTTTTTTGAAATACATAGCGTAACTAATTTGTATTTTTCTAAGAAAATTGGATATATCAAATCATTTTTTTGAATTGGATAGTATCAAATGAAAGTGGTCTGGTAATATACAATATGCAATAATTTTTATACCAGCAAAATACATCAAATGATCTATGATTTGTAGCATAAATGTTTTGTAATCGTTGCTAGTTTCCCACAAAATCATATTTCCAAAACTCTTGTTTACTATATGATAATACAATCATTCTCCAAAAGGATCGCGTGAGTTGGACACTTTCTTAAATTAAAAATTAAAAATTTATAATTAAGAACTGATTTATATTACAGTAATGTGACGCTCGCTAGATTACAAATATCTCAAGTCTAGTCTATCTAAGACTGAGTTCTTTGAGTGAAGAATTGGCTGCTATAGTAGCATGGATATTGACTACTCTGTCATTGGTACCAAAAGAATCATGCATTTGCTGTCGATTCATTTGTTTGTATGTCAAAACTTTGGTTTTGACTATTTCATGTTGAAATTTGATCGTATTGAGGTCATTGGTAGCCTGTCTAAGGAAGTATCATTGAGTGGAAGATTTGTTTACAAAATATAGATAAACCAAAACAAAAAATATAACAGACAGACTTAGCAATGTAATTTTGAGTATATCTACTACTCACTGATAAGTCTTGTATTTGTTTAGTAGTGATGAATATGTCTGACCAATAGAATTTCTGGATGTAAATGCTAGAGTTTTCATAAAACTAATTTGAGACGTAAAAGGTATTTAAATTTTGGAGATTATCCTAAGTAGTGATGATCTAGATGCTTTATTTTTTTGGACTTCTATGTATGTAGGTTTTATAGCTTTTTTGTTTACAAGGTCAAATCTTTTTGTAGATGCTAGTTGTTGAAAAGCTTTTTTGACTACTCTATCTTCGATACTATGAAATGTAATGATACAACATACTCATCATGAGGACAAAATATCTGGCAATTTATCCAAAAATGTTTTTAAATTCTGAATTTCATTGTTTGTTTGAATCCTGATAGATTGAAATATGACTGTAATAGCAGATTTTCCCAGTCCACATTCTCATAATACTTTTTTAAAATCAAATGTTGTTTGTATTTCTGATTTTTTTCTAGTTTGTACAATATTTTCTGCAATTTCTCTAGATTTGATTGGTGTAAAATCTGCATATTCAACAAATATTTTTTCTAATTGTTGTGCAGAATATTTATTTACAATATCATAAGCTGAAAGATTTTGCTCTTGATCAAATCTCATATCCAGCATAGAATTGTAATTGATAGAGAATCAACGATCTCATATTTTAAAATGGTCCATATTGACTCACAAATCTAGCAATATAAAATCAGCTTTGCCATATTGTTTGGTGATAGAATCTATATTGGAATACGAATCATTGATGTATGTAATTTTCGATTGAGGATTGACCAATGCTTGTAAATTTTTTTGGGCTATAGAGAGCATATTGGGATCTATATCCATTCAGATTAGATGTGACGTTTTGGAAGCAAGATGAAAAGAATGTCATCAATGTCATAAAGTTCCATCTATAATCAGATTACAATTATCTGGACAAGCGGAGTTTACTTCTTCTAACAGAACTGGAGTGTGGAGCATAATGAAATATGAAATATTAAATCGTTTGTCATCGCGAGGCCTCCGTAGTACTACTGATGACGTGGCGATCTTTTTTAATTTAAGATTGCTTCGCATATGCTCGCAATGACAGTAAACAAACTAAAGATAATTTCTTTTGTTTTGATTGTGTTGGTCCAAAGTTTGGCCGTAATATATATTTCATTTACTATCATGTAAATAATACATATAATTTGTTTTTTGGTAATTTAGCGTGGCATTTATGGTATCAAATGATGGATTAGAAATAGGCTGTGGAACAAATTTGGCATTTCATCTAGTATTGTAAGGATTGTTGATGTCACTAAGTTTGGATGCTATAAATGATGGTGTACATGATTCATAAGATTGTTTGTAGCCATAACACAATGTAATATCTGCATCTATTCTCATTCAGATTTGGATTCTGTTTAGCAATATTCATGCTACAGTAGATTTATTTTGAGAATTTTTTTCTTCTTTTTCTACGACACTTGCCAATGAAATAAATTTATAAAAATCCAATGGAAAATTCTGATCAGATATTTTGGATCGGACTTTTTTGTTGAAGGTATCTAATTGTAGGTAGACCAATTGATCTATGTAATCTTTTTCTACATCGATATTGTAAGTATCTGGGTATAGAAATCATTCCAAAGAAGAGATGTTTCAGGCTTTGGCTAAAAAATCATATCTAGAAATATATCTAGAAATATATATTGGATCTGTGACGAAAGAGATATATTCACCAGCTTGAATAAATCATTTTTGGGTGAGATTGGCGTCTATGTCATATATACTTCGTCATTCAAGCACTGTATAGCGAGAATAGTTGGTCTGAGGTCAATCTTTTACAACCTGTATAAAAGATGATGGAGAATATGATCAAGTGAAATAATAATTACCTACATCTATATGAGATAAATCTATTCACCTATTTTTAAATAGGTAGAGTTTTATCCTAAATTGTTCCAACTCGGAGAGATGTGATGCAAATGTTTGGAAATTATCTCAAGGTTGGATAGTGATTTTGGAATCTAAACTAATAGATCAAAATAAAAATTTATATCATATGAGGATTATAATAATAAGTAGGATTCGACGTCATATTTTGGGTTTGGACTTGGACTTCATGGTATATTTTACAAATATAAATAAGCGTAATTGCGAGCAAATCTGAAGCAATCTTAGAGATTGCCATCTCGCTATTTAATCCGTCTTCAGCGGATTGCGGGACAGGCTGTCATTTTATGCCTCCTCGCAATGACAGCAGTATATGTTTTGGAACTTTTACATCAAGTAAAAAAGTTCTTGAATTATCTTACTTTATATTTATAAGTCAATAGTTAAATAAAAAATAAACCTAAAAACAAAAATTATGAATGCTATTGTGAAAACAGATTTTCAAATCCCTGGAGTGAAGAAGATTCACACCGGAAAGGTTCGTGATATCTACGAGGTAGAAGGAAAAGATTTGTTGGTAGTGATCGCTACTGACAGAATATCTGCATTTGATGTAGTCTTGCCGGTTGGTATACCTTTTAAAGGAAGTGTCTTGAATGAGGTAGCTTTTGATTTCTTGGGGAAAGCCGAAGCGGCTGGTATCTGCGATACCTGGATAGTCAACAAAATTCACCCAATGGTGACTGTTGGCAGAAAGGTAAAACCATTTGCTATCGAAATGATAGTACGTGGCTATCTGACAGGCAGTCTTTGGCGTGAATACAATAAAGGCGTACGTCAAATTTGTGGCCTAACTTTGCCTGATGGAATGGAAGAATTTGAAATGTTTGAGATGCCAATCGTTACTCCTACAACCAAAGCTGAGAATGGACACGACGAAAACATTTCTCCTGAGGAAATTGTAGCTCAAGGGCTTGCAACAAAGGAGGAATATGAAGAGATGGAGAATGTTGCCATACAGCTCTTTGATATGGGAACAGAAGTTGCCTATAAAAAGGGGCTTATCTTGGTGGATACCAAATACGAATTTGGGAAGACTGATTGTGGAGAGATTATTTTGATTGACGAACTTCATACTCCGGATTCATCTAGATACTGGTATGAAGATAGTTATTGGACAGCCAAGACTCCTCGTTCGCTGGATAAAGAATTTGTCCGTCAATGGTTAATTAGCCAAGGATTCAAGGGAGAAAAAAATCAACAAATGCCCGAGTTTACTAAAGAATTTGTAGAGGAAATTTCAGAACGCTATCTGGAGCTCTATGACAACATCATGGGTGAAAAACTTGTGAAGACTGACTACAGCCTCGAAGAAATAGAGGCTGCGATAAAAGACTTTATAGAAGGTATGGAAGAAGTCGAACACCCCAAAACTGATTAAAACCTCCAGATATTATCTGGTAAACTAATTAAAAAAGACGCTGAGTTTTTGCTTGGCGTCTTTTGTTTTATTTAAATTATTTCTACTATCTTAACTTTTTTGTCTATAAATTTATATAGTTTAGCTGGCCTGTATTGAACTCATATTTCTTTGTCTCAGGTTTCTTTGACTATGTTTAATTTATCTAATTTTTTTCTAAAATTTCTTACGTCAATTTTTGTATCTAGGATTGTTTCATAAACTTTTTGTAGTTGGGAAAGTGTAAATTTGGATGGAAGAATGTATTGAGCAACATTGGTGTATTCGACCTTTCGTTTGATTCTTTGTATAGCATAATCCAATATCTTTTTGTGATCAAATGCAAGTTTGGGTAAAGATTTGATGGGGAAAAATTTTACTTCTGCTGCGTCAGATCAGGCTTTGATAAGAACATTTTCTCTAGAAACCAATGCCATGTAAGCTATACTAATTACTCTACCTCTAGGATCTCTCTTGGGGTCTGAAAAAGTATAAAGCTGCTCTAGATAAACATTTTTTAAACTAGTTTCTTCTTCCAATTCTCTATAGGCGGCAGTCTGGCAATCTTCATTATCATAAACAAATCATCATGGTATAGCCCACATATCTTTGTATGGCTCTATAAGTCTCTTGATCAGCAAGACATTAAGCTGGTCTTTGATGATTGTAAAAATAACATTGTCTACTGTTACAAGAATTTTTTGTTTGATCATTTTGTGATAAGAATAATTTAAATATTGATCTGATTTTACATTTTTTTGAATAGAAATCAATATTTGTTTTGATTACAATAAGCGAACTAATATTAATGTAAAATATTCCTTTATGGGGCTATTCTTTCCCCATACCCCTTAACATACTTTTTGACATTGCCTCAAAAAGTATGGAAAAAACTCTAGGCCGAATATCCGCCATTTTATTCGGCCATGGCCTACTTAGTCGATTAATCTTTCCAGCTGTAAATTACACTTATGAATCGCTATGAGTTTTAAAGAAATGCTGTAATGTCGCACTACCAAGGCAATATAAATAAAATAAGACGCTAATAAATTCTGAAATAAAGTGAAGAATTTATAACGTCGAAATTATACCGCCGTTCTGAGAAATTGTCAGTTCGACTAAAAAGAGAAATTACAGATTTCGAAGACGGAGCGGTATAAATAATTACCAACCCATATAATCACACAACAATAAAATAATTAAATGATAGTGCCTAGTGCGACTTGATCTTTTGGTACTTTTGCATCAAGGTAAAAGTACGAAAGAAAAATAAAATCTCATTAGAATGATTATAGTAATTTAAAAAATCTATATTGACTTTTGTTAGTAAATATTTATAGTAATTTAAATTTATCCGCTAAAAATATGTATGAAATTTAAATTTGATAGAGAGCTAAATACTCAAGAAATCTATGCTACTGGTCCAGAATTATCTGAAACTATGGGACATGATAGAGATGAGAATTGAAATAGAATATACGAATATCCACATACAAAAGAAGAATTGGTAACTGTTTTGGATAATCCAGTACTTATGACTGATGACTGGAAACTTTTTAATATAAAAGATTATATAGCTAGACAGACAGTACAATTACTTCTTCGCAAACCTATGACTATAGTAGAATATGACGGACTCAAGATGGAATTTGAACAAGGCAAATATCACGGAGTACGATCTCCCAATATCGATACACTACTCTTTTGTAGAGGTATCAAAGACCTGGATTATAGTGATGTGAATAGTCTGATAGAAGTAGGAAGTGGACCAGGATTTATTGCCAAATATATTGGAAGTAAATCAAATAATATCAAACAAATTGTAATGAACGATATCAATCCCAACGCAAAAAAATATTTCGATGATACTAACGTAGATCCTAGGGCAGAATTTGTTTTGGGAGATGCTAGGAAATTTTTGGAATGAAAACATTTTGATCTAATAGTCTGCAATCCGCCTTATATTCCTAGACCAAGAGCTATAGAAGACAATCCTTATGAATGACTGGAGTTGCTAATATATTTGATAAAAAATTTTAATAAAACTCGTGACTGACGTCAGACAAGTCTGATTATAAATGTATCCAATCTTGCCGATGATATAATCAACCCAATATTAGAACAATCGTGAGCAAAGATTGAACAACTAGATGAAATGGAAGTACCTTTGAAAGTAGGCAATGTATTGAATAATCCAGAATGGATGGATTATCTAATAAATCAAAAATGACTCAAAGATGATTATCATGATGGGCATCAATATCGACAAAAATTGAGGATATTGAAATTGGATAGATAATTTATTTTTTACAAAGATTTTTTAATGAAAAAAATAGATAAAATTAGAATAAAAGATATTAATAAATTAGTAGAAATTATAGAACGCTTCTATGAAGTAGAACATTTTTCTGAAAATGGGACTCCATTTACGTTTGGTGATAAGCCCAATATAAATAGAGTCAGGTTTTTGTTGGAGGGTATCATAGAATGAAACGCCCAAAATTATTCTCTATCTGATAGAGAAGAACTCTTTGGCATATTTTCTCGAGATATGATCAAGTACCTTAATGAATTTATTGAAATGGAAAATCTCATAAATAATAATGCTGATTTGGGAATATTTTTGCAAGATTTTTTTAATCAGATGTCCAAGGCAAAAAAATCATTTGAAAGATCAGATATGTTGAGGATTATCCAAAAGTCGCTATTATCAAATTTTGGGCTATGAAACAATTTCAAGAAACAAGTTGGTGAAGAATGAAAAATCACTCTTATAAAAAAGTTATGAAATGAAAACAATCCCATTATCCTTGTAAAGTCAGAGAAATCAGAACTATTTTTTATAGATATTTTGAATAATAATATACTATTTGAATGTGGTAATGTATTTGAAAAATGATATGCTTTTGGGTGAAATAAAATTTTTATTTTTTCCAAAAATATCAATTTTAGTATCGAAGAATTTAGAAAAGAAATCGAAAATTTTGTATTGCAAAATAATAATGCAAATATTTGAGATTTTTTGGATCATCTAAAAGTCAAATATTGAATACAAGACAACATGGATCTCAAAAAAATATCTGGTGGAAAAGATAACTTCTTTGACCAAAATATTGATATATCTCTAGAGTATGAAACTGTTTTGAAAAGTTTATTCTTTATAATTACAAATGCTAGATTCTTTATGAAGAAGAAACAAATATTTATAGAAAATGAGCTGTGAAAACTATTCGAATTATGATTGTGGGATAGCCTAGAAAAACCAAGTAAGTTAAAGGAATTATACAAATGAGATGAGGCTATACAGATCCCTGTCGTGGAAAATAATAGTAAAAAAATAATAGTAACAACATGAACATCATGGGATATCTTTGACGTAGATTAATTTTATTTTTGGAAAATATTTATGCATATTTTTGATACTAGAGATATAGAGTTTGGATTGAGATCAAAGTTTAGCTGTGATGTGCTTGATAGTAATATCAAAAAGTTTTGGGTTAGTCAGGATTTTAAGACTGGGGGGGAGGCTATAGTCAAACCATGAGAATTGACCCCAGTAAAACTAAGATTGGAAAAAAAACTTTTTCCTGAAAATGTAAAATGTATAAGTATATGGATATTGAAACATTTAGAGATATCTATGAGAAGCTGTTTTGCTCAATCATGAATACATATAGTAGGAAATTTTTTTGATTATGTTGGTATAGAAGATATCAATAAAATTAATGAAAAATGATATGCAAATATAACTGTAAATGTAATGAATAGATGATTATCGGATGTAAAAGTAGAAGATAAGACAGATTTTTTTAGATTATATTTTAGACCAAGAGCAAATTCTATTACAGGTAAAAGATTGTATAATATAGTCAAACAGTGAAAATTGAAAGTGGAATGAAAATATGGCAAGACTCGATGTCTTGTATGAGCAAATATTTTTGAGATGAAAGATGTAAAAGATTTTAGAAAAATAGATGAATATAGAGAAGCAAAAGATCTTAGTGAGGATCAAGTAGATGAAGCACTGACATTGAAATTGTTTTTGAATGAAAATAAATATATTCCAAACAATCGTAATCAAATCCTGATCCAATCCAAAAAAGATCTTGTAAATGTATTGGAACCATTAGACCTAAGCAGACCTGAACATGCCAATCATAACTTTAATATATGAGAGACTTATTATGTAGATTTTGGAGAATATTTTGGATCGATTATTTATCAATGATACGACTGATGATGACATCATATTATCTCTCCGCTCATTGATCCATGATTCCAATGACCTATCAGGACTGAGATAGTAAAGTGATGGGAATGGAATGAGTTTATAGAGTTACATATATATCATAAAGATGGATAAAACTGTAATTGCGAGCTTATGCGAAGCAATCTTAATTTAATTATAAAAGATTGCCACGTCGCTTTGCTCCTCGCAATGACAAAGTAAATGTAGATAAATAAAAAACTCAAATATATCGTTAAACAAAAATTTAAAAAAATGAAAAAGAAAATTTTATTCTTCGGATGGGAATTCCATCAACAAGAAACTATTGAAGATGAAGTTCGAAAACTTCTCGGAAAGGGATTTGAATTGATATTTGCCACTCATGACAGGAATGCCCTGGATGAAATAGCAAAAGCAAAACTTTTGCAAAACAATCCTGTTTGTGCGGTCATATTCAAGCGGAATACGCTAGTTGCAAATACTTGTGTCTGTAGAATGATTTCAAAATTTGCAGAACACTACCAGGAAGCAAAGTATCTTGTTTCTATCAACCTAATTTATAATGATCAGGATACAGAAGCAAGAGACTCGGCTTTGAGTGCACACTTCGCGAAACAAGGTGATTGGAAACAAGTTAGCACAATAATAAAAAACAACACTTAATCGGAATTTCCGAAAATCAAAAATCTGTCTCTTTTTTGGAGGCAGATTTTTTTATATTCCTGTCATTATAAATCCTCAGTCTAGTCACTTCGTTCCTAGCCAGCTCTTTATCCTCAGTAAAATCTGAGGGCTTTATCAAGGAGCACAAGTCTTGTCTCCCTTGATAAAGGGAGGTGTCCGACCACCGCCGTTGCGGGGCAGGAGGACGGAGGGATTTAAATAATCTTAGTACTATTCTTTCAGAGAAAGATTATACGCTGAAATTCTAAATTTATTTTCTTGTCATATTTCGGTTTGAGGAATCTGAGAAAGCATAGTGAAACTTCCATTTGCAGGTCTTCGTAATTCATTGAGCTTATAAAATGTTTCGAAGCTTCATCCTGTGATAGATTGGATACTTCACAATATTTGTAGATGATGACTGACGCATAAAATATTTTTGAACTTCTTTTTTTCGTAATTTCTTAGCAAAAATTCTTTTGCTCTAGCATTGGTTTGAACCTGTGATTCTCATCATGCAGGTGAAGTATAATAATATATTTTTTCTCTTTGGAGTTTGGTCAACATATCATGAAATCATTTTTCCCCGTCCAAAGAATCTCTAATATAACTAGGAGCAATGTTGGATCCATGATCTCTTTCTCTGATACGTTCATCGACTTTGATAGAAAAATTTTTACCATTAAAAGATCAAACAATTAAATCTTTTAATTTATTTTCATTCATCAATTCCTCAAATTTGATATTCAATCATTTAATATTTTTGAGCATATAATACAATGTCTGTCTCGTCCTAAGATATGGTGAAACATATATGATATCAGGGAATACCTCTGGATGTTGGGCAATTAGATTTGAATAATTTTGTGAAAGAATTTCTCATTGTTGATGTCACGCTTTTGATAATTGAGTTTCATAATCTATACCTACTTGTTCAAAAAAATCTTTTAATAGAACCTGAACCAATTCTTTTTTTATTGCAAGATTTTGAGTCGTCATAAATTCTTGATAATCAGGATTGGATTTTATAAGCGCTTTATATTCATTGTACTTGCTCTCTAAGTGTCTGACAAAAGTGATATGTCTTGTATCTGTTATTGCTTCATTGATTATATTAACAGGTAATTGTTGAAATTTTTCCATATCTAAAATATTTAGTAATGGTGCTTTTAGAGAACCAACATAAAGTTTTATATTGAGTAGTTTGGGGAATCACTGTAATGGGAGATTGGGGACTAAGTGCATGGTAGAAATGTGAAATTATAAATTATAAATGATAAATTATAAATGTGAAATTATAAATTATTTTTATTAGTGTCATTCCCGTGCTGTTGTTTGCAAGAGAGAATATGTTTTTATTCGTCATTGCGAGGAGTAAAACGACGTGGCAATCTTTTATAGTTAAATTAAGATTGCTTCGCATATACTCGCAATGACTTAGTGTTATTTTAGAGAGTCTCTATATTCCATAAGTAATTTTCATAGTACGTTTGATCAAGTTAAATCTAATTGATCGATGCCAAAAAATCTATCTCATCGATATGTATATTCTATAATTTGCAGATTTCAGGTTTCTATAAGTTTTTGTTTGAGATCAGGATTGGAGTCAAATTTTTTTCTGATAGCATCTCTCATATAAGAAATTCTATGGTCAAAATCATTATCTAGATCAAAAAGTTTTCTAGATTTTCTCGCTAATCAATGTCATATAGAGAGAAAAGATATCATTTTTTTTTGCTGTGTATCTATTGTCCTGGCCGCCATATAATATCATTCACTATCTCGAAATTCATTTCAATATTGGTCATATATTGGATTGGATAGTTGTGTAAAATTTGATCACTCTTCAAAAAGCATAGCGATTTGATCTATAGTAATATTGTATCAAATCAAATGAGGATGCATGATGATAGCTGCATTTTGAATCTCATTTGTAGAATATTGTCTGGATTCTTTTAATTCTTGATTATTCATTTATAAAATAATTATTTATAAAATTTGATATTCTTTTATTTGCTGGGCTGTAGAATCTATAAAATCTTGTATATCTTTTTGGTAGACTAAACAAAAATTTCATGCCTCTTGAATCTTGATCCCATCATGATGCGGAATCAGAGCTAAGTCGTCCCTTGAAATCAAAGCAAGATCAGTCTCTCATGATAGTAATTGATCAATTCAAGTCTGTATCATATCTGCTCTGTCTGGAGATGCAATCATAGTCGATGGGATAAGAAGTTGCATACAGCATCATTGCTTATTTGGTGTAGTTCGATTGTCTCATGATCGCAGATAAAAAAGATCCATTTCTGTTTTTCGATTTTTTTGCATAGATTTGAGTCTGATATATTGATCTAATGTATTTTGGTAATCAAAGGCTGTCTCTGATCTATCTAATGCAAACTTTTTTCAATCGATAAGATATGTTTTGCCAAAGTACTCATGGGGAATATTTACATCAAATGAAGTATGCCAAATCTTTTTTCATATCTGAGATCTAAATCTATATTGTGTAATCAAATCCAGGTATGATCAGATTTTTTGGAGTGTCTGGAGTGTAATTACTCATGTATGTCAGGCTCTGATTTTTTTGATTTCATCAAATATTTTTATAAAAGTCTGGATATTATCATCTTCAAGAGAAATATTTCACTGGTCTAATAACAATCATTTTTCGTTTAATTCTTCTAAAATTTGTTTGACTCATTGAGCTCTAAGTTCTCCATCTGTAAGTAGTCCAAATTCTATAAGATAATTATCTATATTTAGAGTCTTGAGCAAATTTAAAGATGTAAAATCCATAATTGGTGAAAGTAAGGTTTCATCCTCTTTTGATCGAGCTAGGATGTCTCATCCTACATCTACATCGAGCAAAAGATCGTATTGGTTTTGAGCTATGAGTTTATTTAATTCATCTGATAATTTTTTGGTTCAAAATCTTGTAGATAGATCATAGTAGTTGGCTATATTGACTCCGTGCTTAGCTGCTATAGCAGGCAAGAAACCATCCACAAAAGATATCTCTTTGAGAGATCTAGAATTGATAAATCTTCTTACTTCTCCTTGTATGCGATTGATAGGTTGTTCCTTTTGACCATCAAAATAATGTATCGCTCATGGACTCAGTACTCATGCTATATCTGTCTGTATGCCCTGTTTTTGTAGATCTAATGCTATGATAATAGTACTCACGATATCATTTCATCATCAAGTCCCCAACAAGAGCGCTTTGTTGTATTTATTTGAAAAGTGTTTTGAGAACATAGAAATATTTAAAATAAAGTTTTTGTTAATATATCTATTTCCTATCTAATATCAATGTTTGTATTGACTTTATATATTTTACTAAGGTATAAAGATGTAGCTGAAGGGGCCTGATTGGGAAGAATTCCTAGTAGAGGCCGCAAAATTTTGTAATGTCGATGTGGTGTATCTATAAAATTCTAAATCCAAAAAGTTCTCGAGTTTTTGCTCGAGACTTTTTTTTATAAATCTCTTGTATTAGGGATTATTTATACTAAGATAGTTTGCGTACAATAATTTAGTTTCTTTTTATTTAATATAATAGTACAAAAATGACAAAGACAAATCTTATTGCAAGTTTAGCTGAAGAACTATGAGTTTCAAAAAAATTAGCTGCTGAATTGGTTAATTCTTTTATCGAAACAGTAATCGCTGGTGTAAAAAAAGAAGGTGAAGTAAGATTACAAGGTTTTGGAACTTTCAAAGCTTCTAAAAGAAAAGCTAGAACTGGTGTAAACCCACAAAATCCATCACAAAAAATTAAGATTCCTGCTATGAGAGTAGTAACTTTCAAGGCTGGTGCTGTTTTCAAAAAGGCAGTTAAATAGTTTTAGCTAGTTTGTAGCTAAGAAAAATTATCTGAGATTGCGTAAATCTGTTAAATTGGGTTTCGTTATGCTCAGATTTTTTTGTTTGGAAAAATATTTTAAGGCCGATTATGTAACAAATAAAACTCTTGTAAATACATAATTTAAGCGTACTGTTATGATATCATATTTCATAACTTTAGTTTCTAACAAATTTAAAATGAAAACAATGCACAAAATTCTGACGATATCTATATTTATAGTTTTCGTTGTAATCGGTTTTAATGGCTTGACTATGGCTGCTACGACACCATCTCTAGGAACGGCGGATAGATTTGCTATACTTTCTAGTACACTGTCTATAACAACAATTGCTACAGTTGATTGAGATGTCGGGTATACGACTCTATCTAATCCATGACTTAATTTAATTGGATGAACAATTTTTATACCGTCCCCACCCCAAGCATGATTGGATCAAGCTAGTGCTTTGAGTAATTTAAATGGTCAAACATGTACATTTACTTTTGCTCCTGGATCAGTTGATCTTGCTACAGATACAACACATGGTACAATCTGAATCTATACAAGTGGAATATATTGTATTGATGGTGCAGCATCGATTGGATCAGCGGGTATTACTCTTAGTGGAGCTTGAACGTTTATATTTAGGACAATTGGAATTAGCAATGCACTAACCACAGTAGATAATTCTATAGTTAGATTGACTGGTGGAACATCAGCTTGTGATGTATTTTGGACTCCAACCGCTGCGACAACACTCGGTGCAAACACAACATTTATAGGTACAGTGATAGATGATGCAGGTATTACAGTAGGTAGTACAACATCATGGATAGGAAGAGCTTTGGCATATGCTGAGACAGTTACAATAAATTCTGCAACTATTACCAATATATGTGGAGGCGCAGCAGGTACTGGGACTTTAAATGTTATCAAAAATGTTGTCGGTGGTGCAGCTATCCCGGCTGACTTTCGTATATATGTAAATCTTAGTGGAAGTGTAGTAGGTAGCTGACTAGGAACTGGTTGACTAGGTATGCCATATTTATTGACTGCTGGTACTTATACAGTCAGTGAAGATCTGACTGGATCTTATACTCAAACATTGAGTGCTGACTGCGTAAACGTTACACTTTTATCTGGTGATAACAAAACTTGTACTATTACCAATACATACATACCAGCAGGTACTGGGACTTTGCGTGTCATCAAAAATGTTGTCGGTGGGACTGCTATTCCTACTGACTTTCGTCTATATGTGAATCGCAGTGGCAGTGTAGTAGGCAGCTGATTAGGAACTGGTTGACTAGGTACACCATATTTATTGGCTGCTGGTACTTATACAGTCAGTGAAGATAGTAATTGATCTTATACTCAGAGCCTAAGTGCTGACTGTGTAAATGTCGTACTTTTATCTGGCGATAACAAAACTTGTACTATCACCAACACATATATACAGCCATCAGGTGGTGGAGGTGGATGAGTTACACTAACCAAAGATGATTGTCCAGAGGGAGATTATTCGGATAGTTATTATGACAATACATGTGGGATAGCTCCAGTCATTATTACTGGTAGTATAAATACTGGTAGTGAAGATATTATCACACCTATAATTACTCCTGGATTACCACAGACATGAGCCATTACTCAATCAAACAATATTCCATGGAATATAGTCATATTGGCTAGTATATTGATGTTGGTTTCGACATCGATTGTAGTAGCATCAAGAAAAATTTAATTTAAATATTTTTGAAAAGATAATGAAATCCAAAATCTGATTAAAATTTATATTATTATCTATTGGCGGAGTATGAATATCATTTTCTTCGGTAATTATTTTTGCTGCAATTTTTAATATACCAGTACAAAGTTTTTATATTACTAAATCAATAGTCCCTATACCGATAGTTTCTATAGTCAAAATAGATTATGAGATACCGACCAATATCAAGATCCCAAAGATACAAGTGGATGCATATTTGGAAAATTTGGGTCTCACATCCAAATGAGCAGTCGATGTACCCAAATGAGGCGTAAATGCCGCTTGGTACAATCTCGGGCCTCGTCCTGGAGAAGTAGGCAATGCCATCATTATGGGACATTATGGAAGATGGAAAAATGGGCAATGATCAGTATTTGACCATTTACATAAATTAATCAAGGGTGACCAAATATATATTGAAGATGAGCAATGAACAATTATTTCTTTTGTAGTGACCAAGATCCAAAGATACAATCCAAGTGACGCAGCTACAGAAGTATTTATATCCAATAGCACTGGATCTCATCTCAACATCATTACATGTGATTGAGATTGGAACAAAATTACCAAGCATTATCCTGGTCGTCTAGTAATATTTGCTGACAAGATAATTGAGTAATCAAAAACTCCGCTATAGCGGAGTTTTTTTATACTGTCATTGGGGTATTCATTGCAGCATTCCTCCTGTCATTGCGAGGAAAAAAGCAATCTTAGTTCTGTCATTGCGACTCCAATACTGTCATTCCCGCTCCAATACCGTCATTCCCGTGCTGTTGTTTGGAAGAGGGAATCTACTCCCCTCCTGTCATTGCGAGGAACGAAGCAATCTTAAATATTCATTAAGCTCGTGATGACTTAGATTTTCATTATCTTTACAGGTAATTTTGATTTGATTTGATCTATAAAATACTGATTGGTTCTGCCTGATGTTCAGCCAAAAAATCAAACAATATAGATTCGTTTTGTTTTATTCATCACTATCATATCACCATACTTCAGTTTCATCTCTTCATAAACTTGCTGAGTCTTATTTAAGGTATCTTTATTTATTTTTAAAAACATAATATCTATAGGGCGATTCTCTGCATAGCGGATATGTCTAGTGACAATATTATTGATGATAGGATTGGAAGCGTATTGTGATGGATCAGTGGGGTCGATTTGCAGATAGCAAATATCATCAAAACGCTCATCTAGAAAATCTTTGATAGCATTAGGCTCTTGGAGTGTAGAGAATAATTCTGTGGCTGTTTTATTTGAAAGTGTTTCACTAGAAAAATCTGGTAGATCGTTGAGTGTTTGGATTGGAGTATGGGTGGGCATGGGGATTGGTGTTAAATTATTTTCTTTATTTTTTCAACTAATCAATTAATTTTTTCATTATTTTTTTCTATATCTGATAATATATCTTTAGGGTCTCTATGAATTTGTTCTTTAATTTTATTGGGATTTTTAGCTGATATATCATAGTCTTTGATATCACTTATATTAACTATCCAAGAATTTTCTGTAGTTTTTTTATCTTTGAAACATTTTAAAAAATCTGACATATCTTCATAAGTAATAGGTTTGTTTTTGGTTAATTTTCTATCAAGATTGATCTCATAGTATCGAATATCTTTGGTACCACCTACTCTATCAAAAAATATAACATTTGTTTTTACTCATGAATAAGGCAAAAACACTCAAGCAGGCAAACTGACTATTGTATGTAAATTAAAATCTTGAAGCATTATTTTTTTGATATCCTGGAAAGCATTTCCCGTATTGAACAAAACTCATTCAGGGACTATGATTGCTGCTTTTCATCAGATTTTTAATTTTTTCATAAAATGTTGTAAAAATAACATTTCTGTAGCATTTGTTTTGATTGGAAAGTTTGCTTGGATTTGATCTTTTTCTTTTCAACCAAAAGGTGGGTTAGCAAGGATGATATCAAATCTGTCCTTTTCTTCTATTCATCTAATATCAGCAGTCAGAGTATTTTGTTTATTTAGGTTGGGGTTTTCTATGCCATGCAAAATCATATTCATCACTCACATTATATATGCTAATGGCGTTTTTTCATTACCATAAAATGTTTCTTTTTTTAGTATTTCCAAATCTTTGGTAGATCTTTCTTGAGACTTCATATATTCGTAAGCTTCTATCAAGAAGCCACAACTACCAGCTGCACCATCATATATTGTTTGTCATATCTGAGGATCGATGGCTTGCACCATAGATTTGATGACTGCTCTAGGGGTATAAAATTCTCATGAATTTCATCCATCATTTCACATCTGTTGAAGCAGAGTTTCATATACATGACTAAGCGCGAATAGATCATCTTGGCTTTGAAAATTCATGGTATCTATGATATCAAGCACTTCTCTAAGTGTATGTCAGCTTTCAATTTTATTATCCAAAAAATAAAATATTTCTCAAATCTTGTAAGTGATACTATGATAATCTCATTCGTTTTTTCTAAATCATTTGAGATACAGGAAAAGTTCTTTATTTACAAAATCTTTGAGATCGTCTCATGATTTAGCAATAGCAAAATCTACTTTTCCATCCTTTTTGGGACAAGCTCGATTATCTCGTCTAAAATCAGGTTTAAGAATATAATTATACTCTTCTCAGTTTAAAAACGCTGATTGATTCTGAGTTTCTTCATAGTCATTGAGATATTTGAGAAAAAGTATCCAAGAGATTTGCTCTGTATACTGCATAGCTCCAGAGATACCATCGTCTCTGCGAAGTATGTCTGTAATTCTATTGATGTGTGACTGCATAGTATAATTACTTTGAAGATAAAAATTATTTTATTTGATGTATTGCCTCTTTCAATAAGTATTCTTTGACTCGTGATTTTTGTTTATCATTCAATACTTCTCATAAGTCTTTTAGTATGGTATTGGGGGCAAAATGTTTTGGCAAAGCTTTGACTAGTTTCTGTAAAAACTTATGTAGTGATAATCAGGTTCTTTCTATAATCAATGCTTCATTGATAGGAAAATGTTCATGAAAGAAAAAATATACATCATACAAGTCCCTATTCACAAATCTTTCTGAAAGTGCAACTAATTTGTTTGCAAATATACAATCTGGAGTCATACAGGAGATCAATATATTATCTATATTTTGTAGTTCATACGTATTGTTGGTCCAGATTCTTTTGTTGAGTTCTATTTTGATATTCATACTTTTTTCATCATAGCGAAATATCCATCTATGTAATGTTTTGCCTAATGTCTCATTTTTTATATCACCAAACTTGATAAGTAATTCTTTCATATATTGTACTATCACAATCTCCTGATCGATATCTATAATATCCAAGTCTATATCTGTAGAGAATCTATCTAGTTTGTGAATTAGATAAGCTAATGTACCTCATTTGAATGCCAAAAATTTTCCTATTTCACTCGTAAATATTCCTTGTAAAATATTTTTCATCTTCTCTTCATGTATTTTAGTGTTCAACATCCAAAAG
Source organism: Patescibacteria group bacterium UBA6263 (assembly GCA_002441085.1). Taxonomy (GTDB): domain Bacteria; phylum Patescibacteriota; class Gracilibacteria; order Absconditabacterales; family Absconditicoccaceae; genus UBA6263. The sequence continues at coordinate 14,418 of DJVF01000015.1, read as the reverse complement.
TTTCTGAATATGTAAAGCAGTCTGTTTGGGATATATAGGAAGAATCTGTTTGAGTCTGATTTTATTGATAGACTCTGGAGCATCTATAGAAGCACGAGGATAGAGGTATACAAAATCGCACAAGGCTCTTTCTGGTGTAGCTATGCGATAATTATCATATTGTCTGATACCTATAGGGTTATTTAATATAGATGATTTGATTTTGTAATAGGGAAAAAATAATCCGTCGATGGTATAGTTACGAGAATCGTCTGCGACACAACTAAAAGTATTACCATAAAATTGGAAAAACACACCTTCTCTGAAAAGCACTGTTTCACAAGAAATATATGCGTTCTTTTTTATTTTACAGGCAAGTTCCATAGGTTCATATTTTGCAAGTGTTCGTATGCCCTGACGAAGATTTAATAATCTTCCATCTTTTTTAGCTCTATACAAAAAACTTTCGAAGCCTCTTTGTGTTTCCACAGGGATTAATTTGCGCAGTTCCTTGGTTGTAAAGACTGTTTGATTGGTTTGTAGTAGAAGTGATATTGTATCCATTTTCTATTTGGTCGTCTAAAATACTCTGAATATAAAGTAATATTAACGATAAAACTAATTTTTGCAAGAGATATATAATAAAATCACTCCGAAATGTTATTATGTAGCAGGTGTGTTACTTTCTTCCTTAATTCGCTTACTTAAATCTAATCCTACTGATTCTTTAAACTGATATGACTGAATTCAAGAATATTTTAATCCATAGAGAAATCGATTTTTTGATGAAGATACCATAGCACTTCATACAAGACGTCATATATACGCAGCATAAAATTTATCATCATCTACAGGATTAAGAATATCTTTCTGCCAATATTCGATTAATAATTTTTCATCTATCATATCTATCACAAGATAACTCATAATAATAGTCAATACTGTCATTGTTCAATATATCTCAGAGTATTTATTACTATCAAAAGATATATCTGATGATATATTTGTTTTATGAATATAAACATCGCTTAGGTAACTATATATTTTATATACCTCATTTTCGTCAAGAAACAGTATTCAACTGTAATATTTTCTATGCCTAATGAGCCATATTATTTTATCTTTTGTGATCGTTGTTTGCGTTCATCCATGAAAACAATCTAACCAAGATTCAAAAGATTTTCTAAGATATCATCAAGCCGCATCATAATGTCCTATTTGTAAAAATCTATTTGCTAGTCATAATAATTCCAATGTAGAGTTTAAATTTTCTTGAATAACTTTTATGTTTAATTCATTATAGAATTTACCTAAGAACTCACATAATATTTGGAAATCATAAAATAAATAATCTAATGATAGTTCAATTTTATTTATCTGAATAAATTGTTTTGTTTGTTTGTATATTTTTTGCTCTTTATCGTGTAATTCATGAGCAACTTTTACTGCAGTAACATGTCTTTCAGCTGGTGAAGCAGACAATATTGCTGACTTTATTTTTTCTAAGACACTCTTATTTTCTAAATAAGTTTTGTCATTATTTAAAATATATTTCACATCTTTTATAGCTTTATTAATTTTATAAGTTATATCTTTTGAAATATTTAACAAAAGAGCATCTGTTGTTTCATCATCTACTCGTTTTTTTTCACCTGTAACAAAATAACTGTTTATAACTACTAGTTCTTTTTCAAAATTCTGTTCCTTTTTTATAATGTATTTATAATTTAACTCTATTTGAGTTATATAGTTTAAAAGAATATGTAGTTCATCCACATTGGATAAGTTAGAAAATGGATTTTTATATTTTTTTTGGTTAGAAAATTTATTAATATAAATTATTGTTCAATTCATTAGTTCTAATAGTTTTAATGCTCTATCAGTTTTTTCTCTTTGTATATTATCCTTTCTTTCTCTTCTATATATAATCCAAGATCAAAAAAACGTCAGTATTCATCATATTATAGCTCATAAGAATCAAGATAATAAATTTGCTCAAGTCATTCTCTGGATAAATAATTATAAATAAAATTCTAATTGGTTTTCATATCCCAGTTTTCAAATTCTTCATAGGTAAAATGTTTCTTATCTCTAGCAAATATTATAAAATCAGAATCAGTATGGTCATTATCCTCTAATTTATTTACATCTACGACAATATCAAATCCAGCTCATTTACTACGCTTACAATAACCTCTTTTTTTTCGTTCCATAAATAACTTAGCTCAGTGAAGATCATTCATTTTATTTAAATAAAGAATAAAAAACTAAATCAATTTCCCTTCGAAGGCACTCTGCAAGATACTCGCCTTAAGTTCTTTCAACTTCTCTAGCTTAGCTTCATAGTCAAACTTTATTTCTTTGGTATGGGCGAAGACTTCGTCGAGATATTTTACGATTTCTTGTTGCTTAGCAAGTGATGGAAGCGGAATTTCTAAATCATAAACTTCGTTTCTGTTGATTCATGGTTTTACTCACTGAGCTAATGATTCTAAGTTTAATCTTTTTAATGCTAAATATATATAATCCATGTTTCATTTCTTATTGAATGTAACATAGTAAGTAACATCAGTTGGTCGGAATTTTCAATTTATTCTTGTTAGTGCTCAAGCAGAACCTTTTCTTCATACAATTATAGATTCTCATTCAATAAGATATTTATCTGATTTTGCTAAAACTCAATTTGCACCATATACATTATATAATCCATGTTCACTTCTCTCTTTTTTGTCCAATCCTTTACCATAATTAAGTGTTATTACCTCTCTTAATTTTACTTTCTCCCATTCTCATTCCTCAAATACCTTATCCAAGACAGATTTAGTTGTTTCATTCGTTTTTTCGATATTTGCTTGAGTGGTAGCTATAGCTTCGTCGATCTCAGTGAAGGCTTCATCAAGTTTAGCAACGATGGCTTTTTGGATGTCGAGAGGAGGAAGAGGGATTTCTAAAACTTCTAAATCACTGTTTCTTAGATTATTTATTCCTATTCATCTGGATAATCAATAAATATAATCTTTATAAAAAGAAGACCTAAGAAAATATTTTATATATATTGAACTTTCTGAAGTTTTTGGTCTAAATATACTACAAAAAGCTCCAAAGGAATAATCTTTTAAATCTGGTAAAATTATATTTTTTCATACTAGATCTTTACTTCAATTGGACATACAAAAAAGAACATCTCACTTTTTAACTATTTTTTCTTCTGTAATTAGTCTTTTGGGTAAATACTGCAATTCATTTAAGTTTAATTCATTTTGGATATTATTTGATCTCAAAAGTGTAACACATCAATCAACATATGATGGTAACAATTCTTGTTTATGATAGGTTATTCATCTAATGAAAGTACCTATTTCTCAAAGTTTTTTGATTGGTCGGTTATTTGTCATAAATCCCAGTATAGATTAAAAATTACTAATTACTCATACGAGCTTTCACCTAATTTCTACATGTTTATCTTTTCATAATATTATAGAACCAAATCTTTCATTTTTTGGTTTTAACAATACAGATGAAGGTGTCTTATATATTTGTTTCAAAAGTGCCTTTTCTTCAAAATCATCTTTTATTATTACTACGCCTATATCTCCATCATTTATTGTGTTTTGATATTTAATAACCACATAATCTCAATCAAATATACCAATTTCATTCATACTGTCTCACTCTGCCTTCAATGCGTAACCAGTATCAAAACTTTTTAGCATAGAAGATGGAACCTCTATCTCTTCTGAAAAATTAGAATATGGTTCTATTTCTATAACATCTATTCAGTGTCCACAGGAAATATCTCATAATACTTTTACTTTTTGAAGATTTTTGTTTATTTCTACATTACCTGAAGCCGTTCTGGTTAAATATCCTAATTTCTCAAGATTTAGAATATGTTTATAAACTCCTGCTGTCGACATACTTAGATTTCAAGCCGCTTCACTATAAGTTGGACATATTCAGTTATTGATGAAATAATTATGGTAATATTCTCGTATTTTTTTTTGGTGCACTGTTAATGTCTGTAACATCCTTTTATATATTGGGAATAAAACATATAAGTATATGTATATAAAATTGCATTTCTTTTACAATAGTTTCTTTGTATTTACTATATGGTTAATGATATTAACTTTCTCTTGATTTTGAAAACTTTTCTATTATTATCAATCCGATAATAAATATTTTAATTTCTTACCAAATTTTGTCATGTTTGATAGTATTGTTTCCGAATTGATTGCAGGTGTAATTATTGCCGCAGGATCTTCATTTTTTACAACAATGTTTAATAAAAAACTTCGATTAAAACAACAAGTTAGATTATCTAATAATCTAAATCGTCCTATTGCTTTCATCAAAAATTGAGCTGATTTAAAAAACGATGAAATAAAGCTTATACAAGATTCTTGATTATTTAAAGATGTAGCGGTTTTTGATTCAACAAAGAGCTTTGTTTTTGATAAAGATTATGGGTTGATTATCTATGTATTTAATCAAGGGAATAACGAATACGCAGATAAAATTGTCGAAACAGCCAGAAGCAAAAACATACCTATTATTTTATATGCAAATGGACTTTTTTTAGATGATATAAAAAAACAAGAAGTTACGTCTATTATATCTTATCCTAAATATCATATGTCTCAGTATACACTCAATCTTTTGTCTGCTATTTTTACAACATTAAGCACATACAATCATGGAACCAGAAAATAACACAATTATAAATTATATAGATAATAATTTCTCTCCAACAAAAGAGGATATTACTAATATAGCTAAACATTACGAAAAAGTTTGAAATATTCTTTGACCTTCTACTTTATTTCAGAGTTGATCATATCCTAGAAATACATCTATCAGGCCAATCAATGATTTAGATATAATTAAAGTATTGTCCTACGGTAAATCCAAAGAAGATGCTGAGAAGATATTATTAGATATTCATCAACAGTTATTATCTGCTTATGCTAAAATTGAAATTTGATACAACCATCTAAAACTTCAAAAGAGTTCTATTTGAATATATTTTGCCGAGGATGAGGATAAATTTTCTATAGATATAGTACCAGCAATAGAAACAAATAAAGTTGATGTAATATATTGAACTACCATATACAATGTTCCTGAAATTCAAAAAATCAATAAATTCAGAAGAAATAAACTTTATTCTGATTTGAATTATAAATGAGATAATTGGATATATTCTGCCCCCAAAGCATATAAAGAACATTCTATTAGATTAGACGATCTCTCACAAGATAAGTTTAGATATTTTGTGAGGTTTATTAAACAATGGAAAAGAAACTGCAAAAAAGAATATGATTGATTTTGCTTGAAATCTTTTCATATTGAGCAGATTTGTTGAATTTTAGTTAACGAAGATCGTAGTCTGAGTCTTTATTGGTTGTTGTTCAAATTTTTTGATAAAATAGAAAAAAGATTTCAGGAAGGAAAGAAAATACAAGATCTAGCATATGAGGGGGGTTTTGAAGATAGATACATTGATGAATATGTTGAAGATCCAGAGAAAAATACTCCTGAATTTAGAGAATACTTAAGAAAAGAAGTTATTAGAGTAAAATCTTTACTAGGTCAATTCAGCGTTGGTATGTCTCAATCTGATATAGACCAAATACTTGATAAAGTTTTAAAAAAGGCTCCTGTAGACAAACCTACTGTTGTGAGCAATATTCCTAATTGACCTTGGTTATGAAAATAGATAAATCCAAATATTTTCAAATCACAAAATATGAAGATAATGTAATTGAATGATACCTTCGTTTTGCTACACTTTTTTTAGAAGATTGAAATATTCAATTGTGATTTCAAACAACCTCATTAGAAAAATATATTGTTGATGAATATTATTTAAAAATAGACATAAGTTCTAATATACCCTTAGTTTATGAAATAGGGGATAAAATAGAATCACTTCTTAAAAAAGAATATATTAATAGATGAAAACTTCATATAAATGACGACAATAGTTGTTGTCTTGCAACAACTCCTTTTTTAATAACTTTTTTTGAACATGTTCCGTCTTTTTCTGAATTTGTCGAAAAGATTATGATCCCCTTTTTTTGATGATTATCATTTTATAAGAAATTTTGTAAACGACCAAATAAAGAATATTCTCATTGAGACGAATGACTTTTAGAATATTTTTTTGAACTTTCAGAAGAGGAAAGAATCAGGACTATTAATAATTTTAACTTTCGCTTATTGAATAAAATAATACAACAAGTTAAACCGTTTAAAGTTTTCTTATTAAAAAACAGATTTCAATCTTCTGTTTTTTATTTTTTGGTCAACAATGGTATGAATCCTTTTAAATTCTAAACAATCCTTCTTGAAGTTCATAGTAAGCTTCCTTCAACTTCTCATTTCATCCAAAAAACTTTGCCATATCAGAAATTGTTCCTTGCTTGTACAAGCTAATCAATTTCCCTAGATTATTTCTCTGTAGTTCAAATATTCCATGCTCTGCATATTGTTCCAATACGAAGTTTAGGAATTCTTGAGCTTTGAAATTTTCATAATGTTCAAAAACTATCTTTGTACTTTTTACATAAGCTACCCTTTGTACTCTTTTTTTGATATCAGAATTGAATGAGATTTGAGCTAAAATATCGAAAATATCACTATCATCAGCTTCAAACATTTTTTTGAGTGATTCTAGTTGTTCAGAATCTATTCACATGCTTGCTAATTTTTCTAGAAGTTTTTCTCTGGTTTCTGGATTAGCTCGTATAGTCCTCAACTGGGCTTCGTCTTTATATAATTCTGGTAATTGTCAGATTAATTTCTGGAGAAAATCTGTCGCTGAAACTGGTTTTCCGTTTTCGTCGATATATCTCGTCTCTACGTTTACTATCTTGAGAATCCTATCATCAGCTAGTCTGATTTCTAATTTTTCTTTATATTCTTTGTTATCGCGAGTGTCAGCGTGGCGATTTTTTTCTAAGATTGCTTCGTTCCTCGCAATGACTTCTTTTCATTCTTCTTCAATTTCCAATGCTTCTCCATCCCAAGATTCATCGTAAAATTTATTTGTAGCTCCCGTAAAATCTAGTATCGTGAAAAAATCTTTTCACTCAAAAAGTCTGGTTCATCTACCGATGATTTGTTTAAATTCTACCATAGATCAGATATTTCTGAGGAGGACAATATTTCTTACATTCCTTGCATCTACCCCTGTAGTCAGCATCTGTGAAGAAGTCAGAATTGTTGGGATAGTTTTGTCGTTGTCTTGGAATCTCTCTAGAAACGCTCTTCAGATTTCTCATTCATTACTTGTTACTCTCACACAGTAATCAGGATCTTTGATGGTTTTATATTTATTTATACTGTCTCTCATTCTGAGTGCATGCGGTTGATCTACACAGAAAATTATTGTTTTTTCTAGTGGATTGATATTTTCTAAAATTGCTTGAGCGATGAGATCGTTTCTCTCCGGTACTACAATATTTTTATCGAAGTCTGTAATTTCATAGACTGTTTTTTCTGCTTGTCATTTGATTATTTGATCGTCAGATTTGAGAATTAATTCATCTATACTTGTTCGTATTCTTTTGACTTTATATGGTGATAAAAATCCATCATTGATTCAGTCTTTGAGTGAATATTGATACACTGGATTTCAAAAATATTTGTAGGTATCGATATTATCTTCTCTCTTGGGAGTAGCAGTCATTCCTAGATGGACTGCTGGAGAAAAATATTTGAGAATATCATTTCGGCTACCTGCTTCGTTGGCTCATCATCTATGACATTCATCTATGATTACCAAATCAAAAAAATCTGATGGATATTGTTTGTAATAATTTTTGAGATCTTCTTCCTCGTAGTTTTCCTCTCATTCGATTTTATCTCCGATGATTGCTTGATAAATTGCAAAAAATATATTTGCATTTGTTGGTACTTTGCCTCCTCTCTTTTTGATCTCTGTTCAAGTAATTTTTACTAGTTCTTTTTCCAATGGATTGAAAGTATTCATCGCCTGATTTATTAGAATATTCCTATCTGCCAAAAATAATATTCTAGGTCTCCTAGCACTTCCATCACGAGTCCATCTTGCTTGGAATAATTTATAAGCAATCTGAAATGCTATAAAAGTTTTTCCCGTCCCTGTAGCAAGTGTAAGCAGTGTTCTTGGATTTCATTCAGCGATAGCTTCTAGAGCTTTTTGGATAGCGATTTCTTGATAATATCTAGGCTTCATTCATCCTGTCAGGTAATATGGCTGACTAAGGATATGATGTTTGAGCGTCTCTTCGGCTCATATTGTACTGTAATAAAGGGTATCTGGATATGGATATTGATTGATATATTTGCCTGTACCTGCATGTAAATCAAATTCGTAAATTTTTTCTCAATTTGTAGAATAAACAAATCTGATATTCAGTTTTTTTCAATAATCTTTAACTTGTTCGAGTCATTCTGTAGGTTCTTTATCTTTACTCTTGGCTTCTATAATAGCAAGATTAATTCCATTGTATCTGAGTAAATAATCCGCAAAACATCTTGATCATCTTTTTCCTCATATCAATTTTCTTCAATCAGTAAAATAATGTTCTCTGATAATATGTTGTTCTTCTCGTCAGCTATCTTTTAACATTGGGTCTACAAATTTTGATCTTGTATCAGATTCGGAATAAGACATCAGGAAAAATTTGAAATATAAAAAAACCTACAAATTACGCGTATGATACACTTTACTTGACATATTTCAACCAGAATTATATGTATATATTTAACTTCCTTAGTAATTATAAGGGTTAATTTTTGTGGTTTTTTTCCCTATAGTTTACAAACTATGGGTATAATACACTTTACTTGACATATTTCAAGCTTTACTCTATCCAAATTGAGCTAATTTGCTCATTGATCAATCATCCATTTACCATGCATCCTAAACGCTGCTATAGTCTGTCTCTTGGCTTTATTGAGAGTAGAATTGATGTTTTGATGGTTTAGTTTTGCTCGTTGATTGAGTGGTATTATTTTTTTAGCAGTCAAAATTGTGATCCTTTTGTGTAATGATTCCATCAAAAGTAGTGCAAATGTTTCTGTGAATCTGTCGTATTTATTTTGCTTGGTATAGTGATCAAACAGTGGATAATAATCAGATTTTTTGCTTTTATTGGGGATAATAATTGGTGGATAGTCAAGGTTTATGAGTTGTTGATTGATGATCACTCTACCCATTCTTCCATTACCATCACAGAAAGGATGGATAGTTTCAAACTCTGCATGAAAATATGCTATATTATCCAAAAAATATCGATCCTTATTTTGATTGTATTTGTCTACGAGCTCATACATTAGCGCATTGACAAAAGATGGGTTGGCTCACATATGGGTTCAGACTCTTACCCATTCTTTTCAAGATCTGAAACGACCAGCGATATGGTCACTGATTTCTCTAAGCAAAATCTGATGCAATTCCAATATCAGCTCTATAGTCAAGGCTTGATTGGGATTGTTTAGTAGATTTTGCATGATGTTTGATAGGTTTTTGGCTTCGTATACTTCACGGAGATTATAATCTTTTTTGATTTTATCATAGATCAAAATTTGCTCAGTATCTTGCAGACTGAGAGTAGAATTTTCTATTGCATTGGAATTGTAGACCATTTCTGGGATCTCAGCAATAGCAATTTCGCTAAGAGCTTTTTTGTTGGCTTTGGAGAGTTTTTTGTATTGGCTCATCAAGCTAGCGATCTTATCTTTGGTCGTCTGATAAATCATATCTAGATGTAAAATATAAATACGTGAAATTTTTATATTTTTGTGTATTTTTCACGTATTTGATTATAAAGATATTTTGGAGATTTGCAAGTTTTTGATCCATGATTATATCTCCCCTAAATTTCCTCTTTTTATCTAATATCTTTTAGATTTAAATTCATTCAATAATTGTGCTGTATTTTTTTATTTTTCTTATAGTAATAATTACGAATTTATTTAGCTGAAATACACGCTTTGAATAATAAGATAATGGCCGAACAAAATGGCGGATTGTGAGCCTGCCTGACGGCAGACAGGGCCTAGATCTTTTTGAATACTTTTTGAATCGATGTCAAAAAGTATTTCAAGGGGTATGGGCCTGCCTGTCGCCTGCCTGACGGCAGTCAGGGCAGACAGGGAAAGAATAGCCCCATAAAGAAATTTCAGAAATTAAAAATAGTGGAGTTTTTATTCCGTTCTCTTTTTTATTTAAATTTCCTCTTGATTTTTGTTTCTTTTTGTTTATATTACAATTACTCAAGAGGAAGAAATACCGCACGATCGTATATCTGCGACGGACTGTCAGAGCGAACATGCACCACTTCTACTTAGAAGATCTATCTCATGAGCAAAATCAGCATTATATTAGACTTTTGGACGAAGGAAGTCTATTTACTTTACAACTTACTTATTGTAATTTGTACAGGTTCATTAACATATTTAAGACACAACAAATAAAACTAAATAAAAATGAAAACTTTAGACAATCAGCCATGGGCTGACAGGTTTCAAATCGCTGGAGCTAGCGTTGCAGGTTCTCGCCATACCAAAATTGGTAAGAACAACCAAGACGCTTATGTCTGGATAAAAAATTCTGATCACATTATATGTGTAGTCAGTGATGGTTGTAGTAGTGGATCTCACAGCGAGGTAGGCAGTCAGATCATAGCTCCCCTGTTTGCCCAGACACTCTCAACTTATTTATCCCGGCCGCATCCTGGTCTAAGTGATGAAAATCTTTTTCGTCATGACTGGCTATGGTACAATGTCAGGCAAGATGTACTTGCCCGTATACGTATACTTGCACAGAGTATGGATGATAATCTGATTGCTACGATCTGCAAATATTTTCTATCTACTGTGCTTGGATGTGTGATTACTCCTAGTAGTACTTGTATATTTGGCTGTGGAGATGGTGTATACTATCTCAATGGCGATATGCACGTACTAGGTCCTTTTGCTGGCAACAAGCCACCCTATCTATGCTATGGTATCACTGGTAGTGAAGTGACCAACCAAAATCCTTCGCTATTGGATATCCATAGACACGTCATCTGTCCGACTGATGAGGTACAAACTTTGTTGATTGGAACTGATGGTGTGAGTGATCTGGTGAACATATCTGAAAAGAATTTCCCAGGACAAGACAGGATTATCGGTGATATTAGTCAGTTTTGGACTGATGATATTTACTTCTGGAATCCTGAATGGATGCGCAATGTATTGACTACTATCAATACTGAGAAACGCAAACCTGTATGGGAAGAAAGGACTATCATGAAGCATCAGGCATTATTACCTGATGATACTACATTAATCGTATTGAGAACAATCTAAAACAATCTGACTATGAAAACCGTTTATCTCAATGGTCAAGCTATCCGACTAACTAAAGAAATCGGTGCTGGCCAAGAAGCAGTAGTGTATGATATGGGTAATGGTCAGGTTGCGAAGATTTATCGTTTCCCGGATGACCCTTATTATGCACAATCTCTACCAGAGCAAAAAGCTGCCAAAGTAAGGATCGCTATGCATCAAAAAAAATTAGCAATGTATCCTGATGGGCTACCCAGCAACATCATCGTTCCTAGTAATCTGTTGACGGACAAACAAGGAATCATCTTGGGGTATACAATGCGATTTATCACTGGTGGGGAAACTCTACTCAAATATGGAGATATGGGATACAGACAATCTATGAACATTAGCAATAATGAAATCAGAGATATCTTCCTAGGTCTCCATGATACTGTACGTAGTCTGCATGCCAAAAAAGTAATCATTGGCGATTTCAACGATCTCAACATCCTGGTCAAGCACAAACAAGTGTATATGATAGATACTGACTCCTACCAATTTGGTCCATGGATCAGCACTATGTATACAGAAAAATTTATCGATCCCTTGATCTGTGATATTGTCATGACACACAACAATCCTGTATGGACCATGACCCGCAATCACAATTACAATGGTGACTGGTATGGATTCTCTGCCCTGCTATTCAAATCACTTCTATTTGTCGATCCCTACGGTGGTATCTATAAGCCCAAGGATGCAAACAAAAGGATGAAACAACAATTACGTCCTTCTCACAGGATAAATGTTTTTGATCCTGAAGTGGTTTACCCCAAGCATGCATACCCTTACAATGTACTTGATGCAAAGATGATTCGCTATTTCCAGGACGTTTTTAGCAAGGACCTAAGAGGCGAATTTCCTAGAGCATTACTAAGTAATATGCATTGGAAAAACTGTAATGCATGTGGCATAGAATATGCTACACCAGCATGTCCTATCTGCAATGCAGGTCGTATCCATGTATTTGCTCCTATATCTGTGAGTGGCAATGTACAGATAAAAGAAGTTTTTGTGACCAATGGAACTATCATGTTTGCCGATGTACAGCATGGCAAGCTGGTATATGTCTATCACGAAAATGACCAATACCGACGTGAAACTGATAGAGTCGTAATCTCTGGGGCTTTGTCCCGTGGTTTACATATCGCTATCAATGGCACATCTACTGTACTTAGCGAATCTCACACTATGGCAGTTATCGGCCAAAGTGGCAAATCCCAGAAAATGTTTATCGATTGTGTAGGTACACGGGCTGTATGTGATGCCAATGCTAATCAAATTTACTGGGTAGAAAACGGAAATATCTACAAAGCCAATCCCTTGGGATTGGAGTACTCACCTATAAGTATAGGTCAGGCTATCGTAGACAATACCTTGCTATGGACTGGAGACAAATTTGGATTTGGTATTTACAAGGCTGGCAATATTTTGCAAGGATTTATATTTGATGATATAAGCAAGGTAATCAATGATAAGATCAATCTACCTTTTATCAAAGGAGAAATCATCGACGCAAAAGCATATATCAGCAATGATATTGCATGGTTTATGATTGCTAGCAAAGATCAATCTCAATATATCAATCACTGTATCGTAATAGATAAACATGGAAAAATCCTGACTCATATAAGCGATGAGAATGAAAACAAATCCTGGTTATCTCACATCAAAGGTAAGTCTGCTATTGGCAATTATCTTTTCTGTCCTACAGATGATGGTATCATGAGAATCTCTATTGAACCTAACGGACAACTAGAGACTAAAGTGTTTGTCGACACAGAAAACTATGTCAATGAACAATCTAGTTTACTTGTCAGTCCTATGGGAATCTACGTTATCAAACGAAATAAGATTCTTCTTGTTTCGATACAATAAGACGCCGGAACTTCCAAAGAAGTTCAATCCCGCTTTACGGGACAGGCTGTCGTTTTTACACTACTTTGTAGTACAAGTCCAGCTCAGCTGGGCAAAATAAGCTTGGAGTACTACAAGCTAATCAAAAAAATCATTTTGTCATGAAGTACTGCATGACCAGCAAAAATAAAAATTAATAACAACAATTTAAATCTTTTTATCATGAAAAAGTTTAGTAATCCGAAGCATTACGATGCTTCCAAAGCTGATCAAGTTTACAAGATTGGCTATCAAAACCTGGCAACTGACGCATTGGAGTTTAAAGCCCAAAATGCAATCACAGATGCAGCCACCGACAAGTTTAAAATCGCTCTCATGCCTATCGATGCACAAAATACCTTCTGCATCCCAGGTTTCGAGCTCTTCGTAGGAGGTGCACCGGACGACAGCAAGCGTCTTGCTGAGTTTATTTATGCCAATGTTGGTAGGATCACCAAAATCTTTCCGACTATGGATACCCACAAAACCATGCAGATTTTCCACTCGCTATTCTTTTTGGATGGGAGCGGGAAACCAGTGCCTGCGATGACTATGATCTCTTCAGCAGATCTGATCAATGACACATACACCATCAATCCTGGTGTTGCTGCAAGTTTGGGAGTATCCTACACTGCGCTCAAAAAGCACACTATTCACTATGCACAGTCCCTGGAGAAAAAAGGTAAGTATCAGTTGACCGTATGGCCTTATCATGCAATGCTTGGTGGCATCGGACATGCTCTGGTATCGATCATTGAAGAAGCCGTTTTCTTTCACACTGTAGCAAGAAACAGTGAATCCGGAACAGAGATCAAGGGAGGCAATCCTTTGACCGAAAACTATTCCGTGCTCAGCCCCGAGGTTTTGGATACCTTCAATGGTACAGCTATTGCTCAGCGTAATGCCAGCTTCATCCAGAAACTTCTGGATTATGACATGCTCATAATCGCAGGTCAGGCCAAATCACATTGTGTTGCCTGGAGTATCGATGACTTGCTCACCGATATTATGGCCAAAGATCCTTCACTGGCCAAGAAAGTTTACCTTTTGGAAGACTGTACTTCGCCCGTAGTGATACCTGGTATCGTGGACTTTACTGACCAAGGCAATCAGGCTTTTGAACGTTTTCGTGCCGCTGGCATGCATGTGGTCAAAAGCACCGATCCTATTGATCAG
>DJVF01000031.1:23434-42422 GCA_002441085.1 Patescibacteria group bacterium UBA6263 | reverse complement strand
CTGACGCTCATATTTATTGTATTTTGGATACTACATATACCATTGCCTTTTGATGCAAAGGGTATTATGATACCAATTTCTATCTTGCTATATTCGTTTGTGATAGTTTTTATATTTTTATCTTTCAGCCAAAAGCTAATTAAAAAACTCACAACTAGATGGCAAAATCTGGTACTTATTATTAGTATTGCTTTGTCTATGATACTAGTGTTTACATGGTTTTTTATAGTATTGGATCCTACTGTAATATCTCCATATTAAAATTGAGTTTACAACTGTCTATATTTTTATAGGCAGTTTTTTATCATATAGGAATTTCAAANNTTTTTCTCGATTTATTTTAAAAAAAACTTGAATTTTTCATTTTTTTTATTACAATAGCACCTAGAATGGTTTTGTGACACAAATTTTAATTTGTTACTTATAGACCAATATTATACAATTGTATAACTAATATTTTAATTCATAAATAATACAAAAATGACTATTAATTTGATCCCACTAGAAGATCACATTTTGGTAGAAGCTATCGAAGAACAAAACCAAACCAAATCTTGAATAATTCTACCAGATTCCAAAGAAAAACCAAGTAAATGAAAGGTTTTGGCCGTTTGAAGTTGAAAAATTTTGGATAATTGATCTAGAGCTCCTATAGATGTAAAAGTATGAGACATAGTCTACTTTACCAAATATTCTCCAGATGAATTGGAGGTAGATTGAGTCAAATATCTTATAATCAAACAAAATTCTATTTTAGCTAAGCAATCTTAACTTTTTAATATAGCCAATCTGATATGACACCAAACACAGAAATTCAATTACTCAGAGATAAGATCATCAAATTTAGATCCAATCAAATCCAAAACAAAGATACCAATCCCGATACTCTAAACTATATCCTCAATCAGATTTATAATCATATCGACTCTTTGGGTATAGAAAATGAACAATGATGAGTGAATTCTGAATATCAAAAAATATCTCACGCTATCAATAGTATTTACAATTATCTTTATGATCCACAAAATTCTAATCTAGATATACAAGATGCGAAAATATTTGCTTCATATGTATTAGATAAAATAAAATGATTAAAAAATTTAGTAGAGAAAATAGATAATACCCCAAACAAAGTCAATTCCTAATTTTTAATTCTTAATTTAATTACTAATGTCAAAATCTATTTATTATTGAGATGACGCACGCAAAGACATATTTCAAGGGATTGAAATGGTTGCAAATGCAGTCAAAGTCACTATGTGACCCAAATGAAGAAATGTAATCTTAGAAAAATCTTATTGATGACCAACAGTTACAAATGATTGAGTTACTGTAGCCAAAGAGATAGAACTAGATAATAAGTCTCATAATATATGAGCATCTATGGTCAAAGAAGCTGCAGAAAAAACCAACAAAGAAGCTGGTGATGGTACTACTACCACAGTTGTTCTTACATATGCTATGGCCAAAGAATGACTCAGATATATCCGCTCTGGAGTCAATCCATTTGCTTTGGGTAGATGACTACATAAAGCAGTAGATAAATTGGTCTCTGAATTAAAATCCAAATCCAAAACCCTCAAGACCAAAGAAGAAATCAAGCAAGTTGCTACTATTTCTGCTCAGGATGAAGAAGTAGGTGCTTTGATAGCTGACGTGATGGAAGAAATATGAAACGATGGTACTATTACAGTAGAAGAAGGTAAATCTATTGGATTGACCAAAGAAATCAAAACCTGAATGCAATTCGATCAATGATATGCATCTCCATACTTTGTTACAGATTCTCAGCGCATGGAAACTATCATCGAAAAGCCATATATACTCGTTACAGACAAAAAAATTAGTTCACTCAAAGATATTCTTCAAATTTTGGAATGAGTAGCTGCTAGTGGCAAAAAAGATATAGTAATCATAGCTGAGGATATAGAATGAGAAGCGTTGGCATCATTAGTTCTCAATAAGATTAGATGAATGTTAAATGTATTGGCAATCAAGGCACCATGATTTGGTGATCGCAAAAAAGAAATGCTCAAAGATATTTCTATTGTAACTGGAGCAACATTAATTACAGAAGAGTTGTGATTTAAACTAGAGGAGGCAACTATAGATATGCTTGGTAAGGCAGATAAAGTAATATCTACCAAAGATGATACTATAATAGTAGATGGTAAATGAGATGATAAATTTATTCAAGAAAGAGCAGATCAGATTAAAGCTCAAATATCCAATACTACATCAGATTATGATAAGGAAAAGCTACAAGAAAGATTAGCAAAACTAGTTTGATGAGTTGCTGTGATCAAAGTATGAGCTGCTACAGAAATGGAAATGAAAAACAAGAAGTTCAAAATAGAAGATGCTTTGAATGCTACACGTGCGGCAGTACAAGAAGGTATAGTGACATGATGATGATCTGCATTATTGCAAATATCCAAAACTTTAGAACAATTTACTTTAGAAAATCCTGATGAACAAATAGCTGTAGATATAATCAAAGAAGCTATACTTTATCCAGTGATTCAGATAGCCAACAATGCTTGATACAAATGAGATCGAGTAGTAGAAAAAGTCAAAGAATCATCAGATTTCAATTTTGGCTTTGATGCAAAGACATGAGATTTCAAAGACCTTTTCAAAGCATGAATAATAGATCCAGCTAAGGTACTCAGAGTCGCATTAGAAAATGCTGTTAGTTCTGCTGCTATGTTTTTGACTACAGATGCTGTAATAGTTGATGCTCCCAAAAAAGAATCGCACGATCATTGAGCAGCAATGTGAGGCGGAATGCCATGAATGTGAGGTATGTGATGAATGGATATGTATTAGAAATGTTTTAAATGTTAAAAGTGTAGTAATATTGGAATGTTAAAGTATTAAAGTTTAGAAAATTAATATTATATAGTATAAAAAACACGCTAATGCGTGTTTTTTTATTTATCTCAATTTAAGTTAAAATATTCTTTTAAATTTTGAATCTCTTTCAATAACAATTGATATGCAATAGGATTTCTTTTCTTGGCTACATCCAAGAAGTATTGTTGTGTTTCTTTGATCTTGCGTATAGCTTTGTCTCTATCTACACCATCCATATCTCTGAGATTGTGTATCCTATCTGCCAATTTTACATCCAAATAATCATCATTCAGTGTATCCAAATGTCCAAAATAATCTTGATTCCTTCTTTCTTTACCGACTTGTTCTATCTGTTTTACACATTCTGGATCTTTACAATTTTCCAATTTTTCGAGTTCATCTTTATCCAGATAAAGTTTCCAGTCTTTTTTGCTCAAAGCATCTACTCCATTAGATATATAGTCTCAATATATGGTTTTGATTATTTCGGCATATTGTGGCAAATCTTCCTTTACATCATGCAGCAATGCAATAATGATTTTATCCAAATTGGGCTTATCCAAATCTCTCAACAAAATTTCCATGACTCATTTTAGATGTTCAAAATATCTTTCTCAATTATCTCTTTTCTCATCCTCAAAAGCAAGTTTCATTAGTGAATACGCTTGTTCAAAACGGTACATCTCTTTTTTTACAATTTCATTTGATTTATCTAGTCATTTAGGATAGTATATTTTTCTAAGTATTTCATCATAATATTTATCCAACGATCTCAAGTTCTGATTATATTTTTGACGCAATTTATTCAATGATATCATAAAATTTTTTAATTGTGATTTTTCTATTTCGATTTTACCATTCAATGCACAGTAAAATACAAAATCAAAAAATGCATTGAAACTAGATCTAGATGTTAGTATATTCTGAGTAGATAAAGAGCTATGATAAATATTGTTAAATTTTTCCAATAACATATAAAAAAGTTTAGTGTTTTCTATATCCAAATTTTCTGGAAACTTTTTTACTTTCATCTTGGGAAAATCTCTCATTACATCGTCAAAACAATTTAAACATTCTTCAATATCAAAAATATAAGTCTTCAAACCGATTCTATCATTATTATTTTGTTTATCTATAGCTTCCAAAATAATTAAAAATAAATAAATACATTTAATTATAACCCAATAAGTACCAAAAATCAAATTTTATTTACAAATTTACTAGTAAAATCAATTCTTTAATATAATACTTGATTATGAAAAAATATAGCCGGATTATTTGATTATTATTTGCGATTATAAACATATTTGGGGTACTGATATATTTTTGATTCAATACCAATTTTTATATAAATCATTTCAGTCCAATCATAATGTTCGAGTCTGATATATCAGATATGCAAAGTGTATATAACTATATACAAAATCAATCATCAGATTTAACTAGCAATTTTACTTCTTCAGAAATTAATCATCTATATGATGTCAAAGTCATATTCCAATACATTATCTATCTATTGTATGCTGCTATATTAATATTTATAATTATTACTTTATTTTTGATTTTTATACAAAAACACAAAATCATTTATAGATGATTATTTATAGGATCTATCGTGTCTTTGTCTATTGTCTTTGTATTATTATTAGCAATAATGCTGGATTTTAATTATTCTTTTCGTGTGTTTCACTACTTATTATTCCCTCAATGAAATCGAGAATTCCCAGCAGATAGTAGATTAATCACACTATTCCCAGAGAGTTTTTTTAATTCAATATCACAATCTATTTTTATTACTATAATTATTATTTCACTTATATTTACTATTCCCAAAATTTATTTCAAATTCAACCACCAATCAGATTATTCTGACTAATTATTTTGAGCCAACAACACCTTTATAATTTTTTCTTCTATATCATATTGCGAAAAAGGTTTTAGTATATATTCATCAAACAAATTATCATCACCCTTTTCTATATTCTTATTTATTGCTGAAAAAGCCACTATTTTGGGACAATCTCCATTGTAATGATTTCTTATATGTTTAGTGGCTTCTCTACCATCCATTATAGGCATTTTAATATCCATTATAATTATATCAAAAAGTTGTTTTTGGATTTGTGTCAAAGCTTCTTTTCAATTAGACGCTATTGTAATATTTTTAGCATCTATTCATTTTCTTCTTAATGTAGCAGATAATATAAAATTAGCATTGTTATCATCTTCTACAACTAGAATCTTTTTATCTTTTAGCATATCCATTAAAAAATTTTACAAATATAAATTACAATTTAATTGATGTTCCTTTCATGAGTTTGTTTGTAATATAATGCATATGATAGACCAAACAAAGCCATAAAAGGATAGACTATCATTCTATCTACAAAACTATGCAGCACCATTCCCTCAATAGCCAATCCCAATATTCAAAGTGATAATCATATAATTATCCGGCCATTAGCTCTTATATTTTTGCCAAATTTTTTGGATTTTTGATCCATCCAGACTTGGTATCCAATTATATGTAACCATACAAACATAATCATTCGTCCCAAAAATCCAAATAAACCATATTCTATCCAAATCTGAATATATTGATTTTCTGGATTAAATCCTATAGTAGTAATTTCATATTTATCATTTATATTTTTAATTTGTTGACACTTAGGATCTTGTAGATTATTATAACACACTTGATGAGATGCCGGTCCTGCATATCCAGCTCATCGTCCAAATATACCATTGTCAGCTATGATATCTATTCATTCCAGAGGTAATTGTATATGTCATACATTGGAGTGTATTCTGTCTCCACTATTTTGATAAAAAAACATTCCTCATGCTCCTATCAAAATCAAAAGCGGCAGTATCAATTTCCAAAAAATCTTTTTGATCTTATCAAAGTTGATTAGTAATATCATAATCATAGTTATCAGTAACCATACTCATATAGCGGCTCTGGATAAAGTAGACAATACTATGATTCCATAAAAAATAGACCATCACCAAACCTGTTTTTTTCATTTTCATTTCAATACTCCCATAAAAAAAACTGGCCACAAAGCTACCAAAAAAAATCCAAAACTTATAGGTCTCTCAAACAAAAATTGATTACGTACTGCTCATTGATTGATCATGGTATAGTAAGCAGCAGGAGGTGCTTCTCATATAGTTCATTCATAGTTGAGCCAATCATATCCAAAAAATTTCAAAAAATTTGGCATCAACCATACCATTATCCACCAAAAAAATGCTCCTACCAAAGCTACTTTAAACAATTTATTATATCGATTTACAATTTTCAAATCTTCCACATTCAAAAACAATCGCGCTATTGTAAAACTCAAGATAAATATAAAAAATCCAATCAAATTGTATTTGGCTGATAGTATATAATTGGATATTCATACTCTATTTATCAATAAACTTATAATTAATGTCAGTATTGTAGTTAGCAAAAATACTATTATAAATTTTATTATAGGCATCTGATTCAATTTCAACTGATATCGTCTATTTATAATATCTGATTTTAATCATTGGGCATTTTTGCAATTAATATTTTTGGCAAATACATATATTATCAATCCAGCTCACATTACAATCAATATTTCTTTCCAAGCCCATATAATCTTCCAGATTATATTATTCCATCACAATTCAAAAGTGACAAAAGTTTGTAAGAAAAATTGTAGCATCAATCAAACCCAAAATATCTTCAGTATCAATAAAATTATTTTTCTAGTTTGTGGTTGAGATACAATCATCATCTATTGATATATTATAAAATTATTCTAATTTCATACAACTTTATAAATAACAAAAACACATTTATTTATAAAATATTTTTAAGTTTTTTTGTTAAATTATATTTTTAATTTAAAATCACTATATTGATTTGATAAAATATTGCTATCAATGTGATTGCAGCCAATAGTCATTGAATCAGTCGAGCTTTCATAACTATGGTAGTTTCAGATATTCATCTATACTCAAACAAATGATGTAATGGAGACATGGGGAATAGTTTTTTTTTGAATCTTTTTTTCCAAAATATTTGTAATCCACTAGATCCTACTTCCAATATAAACAATCCAAACAATATTACAAACGGTACAAATATACCCATTCTCATATTCAATAAATATAGTAGAGAAGATAGGAATCATCCCAAAGCAAAAGCTCCAGAATCTCACATAAATATTTTTGCTGGATTGATATTAAAAAACATAAATGCAATTAATACTGCTATCAGTATAGCTAAAACTGTTGTAGCTATATAAGTTTGATTCAAAAAAGTCAAAACTGCAAATACAAAAAGCACTATGCTCATGAGTCATCCAGCTAGTCAGTCCAGTCAGTCTGTTATATTTATAGCATTGACTATACTAATAGTCACAAAGAAAGTTATGATTGGATAAAATATCCCTAGGCTGACTTCTCCAGCTATAGGCCAAAAATTTATATAATCTATTCATAGTTTGCTATAAAACCATCGACTGATGAAAGCAGAAAAAAGACACATTCCTATCAATTTAGTCTTTGCGCTCAGTCATTTGATTGTGCCATATCATTTCACATTCAAAAAATCATCTATTAGACCTATGATCCCCATAGAAAAAAATCCAAACAATATAATATATGTTTCTTTTTGATTAAATAATGTATTGTTTATCAAATCATATTTTTCCAATATAAAAGAAACTCATATCATGATAAGCATAACTATCAAAAAAACACCTCATCACATTGTCGGAGTCCCAGATTTATGTTTATGTAGTTTGGCAAATATGACAGATTTTTCTCCTGTGGCAGTATCTTCACGTATAGTTTTTCAAACCTTTAATTTTTTGAGTATCTTGATATAAAGCGGATAAATTACCCAAGCAAGGACAACTGCTACCAAAGAATATACAATTATATGATTCAACTTGACCAACATTTTTTTATAAAAAAAAATAAATCCATCAATTATCTTAGTAATTTAGATTCCAAATTCAAAACAAATTAGAAAAGTCATTCTGATTGCCCTGAAGTGATTGCGATGACTAATGAATAGCTTTAGTTCTGTTATTCCGGAGGCCTCCTTTCCGCCTGTCATTCCAGCATCATTATTTCTTACTGTCATTGCGAGGAGATTTACCGACGTGGCAATCTCCTATTTTAGTTATATATAAGGTTGCTTAGTCCGGAATATACTATGTGCTGCTTTTCTCTGTCATTTCGACCGAATCACGGAGTACTCAGTAGGAAGTGGAGAAATCTCTTTTCTGCTTTTTACTGGGGTCTTGCCCCCAGACGACAAAATACTTTTTGGCATTGCCCCAAAAAGTATTCAAAAAAGTCTAGAAAAATCATCCGCCATGTTGATTTTTCTTTGGCCTACTTAGTCAATTAATCTTTGCAGCTGTAACTCAATACATTAGTATTGCTATGAGTTTATCTAGTCATTCCGGCGATGTTTTTTTGCAGCCGGAATCCGAACGAAGTGAGTTCCGCTTTAGCGGAATAGCCTATGTTCTCCTTGAGAAAGTGAAGGGATGCGAAATCCCGCAAGGCGGGAGAGGGGGACCACGAAGTGGTGGAAGATTTATAAAAGTTCTTTATGGGGCTTTTCCCGCCCCAAACCCCAGGACCAATATTTTTGCCTTGATGCAAAAATACTGGACAAAAAAATCAAGTCGCACAAATTCACGAGTTGTGCGACAAACTTGCTTAGTCAATTTGATATTTGTAGTAATGAAAACGTAAGTATTGCTGTGAGTTTATATAGTCATTCCGGCGATGTTTTTTTGCAGCCCCGTCCTTACGCGATAAACCGGAATCCTCCATGTCCTCCTTAGAGAAAGATACCAATATACCACATTTATCTATCGATATTGCAAAAAAGATCTATGACAATTTTGCAAAAAATAATTGATTCAAAAAAGAAAGAAAATCCAAAAATCGAAAAAAGAAAATTTAATTATCTCTACTTACTTTTTCCCATCCCAACTGTCCACAAGCTCATTTGGCTTCTCTTCACATGCTATCTCTGACAGTGACTGTCACTCATTCTTTTTCTAGTATCTCTTTAAATTTTTTAATGTTTGCTTGGGGGCTTTCATGGAAATGTTTCATTGCAGGATTTTCATTGTATGGTATCAAATTGACATGAGCCAATTGTCATTTCAACAACCTACTTAGTTCCATAGCCAATTCAGCTTTGTCTGTAAGATCTTTGATCATAATATATTCATAAAAAATTCTATTATCTGTAGCTTGGATATATTTTTCTATCACATTCATCAAATCGTTCAATTCAGTCCCTCTAGCAACTGGGATGATTTCCTCTCTGAGTTTTTGATTGGGTGCATGTAGAGAAATCGCTAGTTTGACGGTCAATCAGTCATCTATCATTCTTTGGATTCATTTGACCACTCACACAGTCGAAATAGTGATATGCCTCCTGCCTAGTGAAAATCTATCTTGTGCAAGCATAGTATCGACTGCTATTTTGACATTATCATAATTGACCAAGGGTTCTCCCATTCACATAAAGACTACATTCCTGACTCCAAAGAGAGTTCAGTCTTCTTTTTTTCAGAATTTATTTTTTATATAATTGTTTGCATAAAGTACCTGAGATATGATTTCATCCCAACTCAAATTTCTCATAAATCCAAGCTTACCCGTCACACAAAAACTACATCCCATAGGACATCATACCTGAGATGAGACACATAAAGTAATTCTATTCAGTTTTGGTTTATTATCTTGGACGTGAGCTTCCTTTTGTCGATGATAGATGATGACGCTTTCTATTATTTTTCAATCATGAGTCTTGAAAGCAAATTTAGTGGTTTGTGGATCTTCTACAATATTATCAAGTTTGATAGAAATTGGCTCAAATCTAGATTTTAACTGTTCTCTGAGATCTTTGGATAGAGTAGTCATTTGATCTATATCTATATTTTGATTTTTGAATATTTCAAAAAAAATCTGCTTCAATTTGAATGGTTGGAGTTTGATTTCTTTGGCAAATTTACTTATTTCTATTTCATCTCGTAGTACTGGATTCAAAATCTATTATTTAGATAATTAAAGACCTACACTATAGAAATTATGCTCTTAGTTTCAAACCAAAAAAATCTGCAAATCATTGCAGGGTTTTTTTATATTTTTATGTTTGGTATATTATAGTAATGTTACTCTCAATTATTTTGCTCTTCTTGCAATACTTCTTCAATAGTTTTATCTCCAGCTTCAAAATTATCTGGTAATATTACTTCAGCTCATAATCTTTTTACAAGCACTTCTTTTATAAGTTCCAAATTTTCTTTGGACATTGCATATCATTTTTTTTTGGGATGTTTTTGTGCATTATGGCGATTTATGTGGACTATTTTATTCATTGGTCTTTTTTAAAAATAAATTAAGCAGCATCAAATAATTGTCTTCTTATATTTCTTTTTACATTTTCGATATCATGTGTAGATCCAAATATTTTCATATTTTCAAATACTTTCATTGCTTCTCATGATTTTATATCTCAATCGTTTTCCAATACATATTGGATATAATCATTTAAATAGTTAAATACAATCTCTTTATCATTTAATACAAATATAGATCTAGGTATTTTTCATTTAATTCAATTATTATATGCAAATTCTCGACAATATACTCATTGCAATTTTGATTTTCTTTCAAGGTTGGCTACATCATGAGAAGTAGTAAAATCAAAACAAGCATAATCATTATGTTCCTCATATTCAAATTGTACCAAAAAATCTGATTTTGCCATTACATCATCATAATGACTAGTTTTGTGTACTTTTATATCTTTTATATCTTTTATTTCCCCCAATAAATCTTGTTTAAAAAAATCTTCCATCAAATCTCATATAGCAAATTCAAAAATCTCATTCAAAGCTACATCTCTGAGATCATGATTGGCTATTCTTTGCTTAAAATCATTCTCAAAATTTTCATTATTTTTGAATCAACTGTTTCTTTTATATGATTTGTATTTTTTTTTATTTTTAAACCATCTTCTCAAATTTTCAATTTCTTTTAATTTTGTCATTCAATTTTTTTTTAACCATACACTTGGTATATTGTTTTGTATAGTGGGAATTTCTTTGGTAGTTTCGTCATCTATATATTTTTCATTATCAAACATTTTGTATTTCTGTGTTATCTGAGCTTTGCATCAATTATCTCAGTGATCAGACAAGATACTATAAATTATAAGATGCAAATCTTTCTCATTTATTATATTTTGCGGAATATTATTTCTCATGATTTTGATACGTCATTTTACTTCACGGTCTATTCTTTTTTCTGCATCATCAAAACAACTATGACTTCTTTCTTTATATGCCCAAGTATTTGCAACCATAATCAATATCAAAAAATAAATATATATTATATTATATTTGTAAATCAGATTTTTGTCAAATATTCTTCTTTATATTTTTGTTCTTATAAATTTGTATTTCGAACGCCAACCACGGAGTACTCCGTGGTGGATGAGAGAATTATNNTGCATAGCAATATTTGCAAAAAAACCAATTCTGGATAAAATTAAACTATATTGGAATAATATATCCAATACCACCAATTTCACATTTATCATTTAGTATTTTCCCATGCATTCAGATCTTATCACAACCTTACAATCCTATGGCTTTTCAGACAAAGAAGCTAAGGTTTATTTGGTTGCTTTGGAATTATGATCTAGTCCAGCTAGTACTATAGCTAGGCAGACAGGAATCAAAAGAGTGACGGTTTATACAATTCTCAAAGATCTCAAAAATAAGTGAATAGTAAACTCTCTTGAAAGAAAAGATATTACATATTTTTCTGTTGTTTCTCCACAAATACTATTAGATATATTGGAACAAAAATATTTACAGTTCAAAGAAAAAATTCCAGAATTGCTTTTGATTGTAGAAAAAATTTGATCAGCTCCCAAGATAACATATTTGGAATGAGCATGATGATTGGAAAAATTATTTGCTGATTTTGCTAGTACCAAAGATAATATGAGAGTGATTTTATGAACCCCCAAAACCCATAAAAAATCATTTTCTTCACATGTATGACGCTATAGAATGATGAGAAAAAAGAGATGACTTATATCCCAAAGAATAGTAACTTCAGATGATACTGATATCAAAAAAGAAAAAAATGATGATAAGAAATACTGAAGAAAAACTTTGGTTGTCAAAGACTTTCCATTTTCAATCAATGCTGATATAAATATCTATTGACCTGGTAAAATCTCTATTTTATTTTTTGATAAACACGATATTCCCCATGCTATCATCATAGAAAACAATGAAGTTTATAATACTTTGCTGGGTATATTTGAATATATTTGGAAACTAAATACATCCAAAAAATAAATACAATAAGAATGTTGTTAAATACTGACAACACAATATACTAGTTATAGATTGATATTTCAATCGTATTTGTATATATTATGCTCGCTTTATATTTTGATTTATTATTATGACAAAAAGTAGACCAGTCACACAGGCGGAGCAAATTGAGGAAAAAAAAACAGATATTACTCCATGACTAGTAGATGAACAAAAATCCAAACAAATAAAAATCAAAGAAATATTAGAATCGGATCTTCCAATAGCGACATATTTAAAGTGTGACCATGGACTGATACTTAAAAATATTTTTGCAAGTTTTTGAAGTTTGCAAGAAATAAATAATTATATAAATATGCTGTGTTTAGCAACTTTTCCAAAACGAAAAAAATCAGAGAATTGATTCAATATAGTGATGGATCAAGAATTTTTTATGGGAGATCTTGAAAAAATAAGAAAAAAAGATGAAAAAGAAATTAAAGAAATAAAAGATAGAATAATATGATTTATAAAAGAAATATTCCAGTCAGAAGATAAAAATATTTTCTTAGTTTGACCAGTAACTATAGATTTTCTGACAACAATGGCGTTAAAATTTAAATTGTCCGACAAAAGCCTAGAAGAAATCACAAATATACTCTCTTCAAAGATTACTACTATGCAACCAGAACAACTACAAAAAGCAGCATACAAAATTGAAGCACTTCATACTATCAGTATATATACATGAACAAACGATACGCTAAAGTGAATATTACAAAACAAACTTTTGGAAATAGATTGTACCAAATTGGAATATGCAAATTTTGTTTTGGCTGATTTAGCTCAAAGACCTTGAGATAGTATATGAGATTTTAAATGAATTGAAAAAGCTTTTGATATATATACTAGCAACCCTGATAAGAAGCTTATTCTAATGAGCGTAATGACACTTGAAGATATTCAGAAGATTCAAAAAGATAACGATAAATTAAAATTTTTACTTAGCCAAAAAAACTTTAGATTCCTATATCTTTTTGATACTCAAGCATTCAGTGACTTTCAAAAAGAAACCTGATTTGATTTTGATAAAGATATTCCCAATTGACTAAAACCTAGGCCCATAAAAACTTTTAATCCTAAGATATTAGAAAGTTTATTTGAAGAAAAATTGATAACAGTAAATACCGAAACAGAATTCCAAAGTATCATGGCAAACGAAATTACTTATTTTCTACACAACAGATCCAATCGAGATCATATGCTTGATGATCCGGGTCTATGATACGAACAAGACCTCCCCAAACTTTTTAATCTACCAGAAGATATTAAAAGCAAGAATCGATTAGCCTTTGAAGATAAGTTAATAACTCTTTTGCATCTTCAACATCCAAGTTTCAAACTCCTGCCAAGAAAAAATAATCTTCAATGGATTGTAGATATATTTAAATATATTAATACCCAATTGCTACATGAATGAGAAAGATTTGAAGGGGTATTTGTAGATTGGGATTGATGTTTGTACGATAATAAAAAACAGCAATTCAATCAAAATATTATAGATATGATAATAGAATATGAGAGTCAGTGAAAAAAAATTATTATTTGGAGTGGTTGAAATTTAGAGATGAAGCAAAAGCTATTGGATAATCACCCACAACTTAGTCATTACAAAATCCAAAGCAAAACAGATTATAAATGATGAACAGTAGAGATAGCTATAGATAATGATCCTCAAGAATTGCTTCGAGCAAATGCCAAAATCAAATCAGAAAATCATATCAAGGTATAAATTATAATAATTAAATATGAAAAATATACATAACATAATAAAAAAGAAAAACAATAAACTACTACAGTAGGAGCTTTCCTTGATATTCTAAATTTCCAAGATCTCCTGCCGTATCAAATCAGCAGGGGATTTTTTATTATATTAATAAATTAAAATGAAATTATATATTCTATTCCACCTTATAAAAATAATCAAGAGTGTCTCTGGACACACACTTATCTTTACCAAAATAAGCGATACAGATCGCAATCAACATGCAGATTTTTAAATATTAAAAAATTATAACAATGAATGAAATAATCCATGATGATAACAATTCATCACAACAAAATATTCTTTGAAATCAGTCTCAGGAAATAATCAATGTTTTACAAACATATTTGGACAACCCAATCATCGCTATAGAATTAGCAAAAGATCCCAAAACGCCTCCAGAAATAATGCAAAAAATAGCATTAAATGCGACTAATTCTCAAGCACAAATTATAGCTATCTCTAGGATAGTAAACAGCAAAGATACAATCTATTCAATTGATTTATTCAATCAAATACTATCTTTGTGCGATATCGATGATGAAAAGTTTTGGTGATTTTTACCAGAAATATTTATCATAATTTTGAAATGAAAAAATACTCCCATAGAAACCTTAGAATATATTTTTCAATCACTTAGAGAAAACCGACCCACAAAATTATGATTATCAAAATCTGATCAAGTTCTAAATATTCTTAATATGATATTGATGTCGTGAAATTCCAACATTACTGACTGATTTATGTCTACTATCCAAAGAGAAATTGCACATGTAAAAAGTTTATCAAATCAACGACAGAAATTAAAAGCTAGCAAAGTAGAAAGAATTTATACGAGCAGTGGTCATTCAAGTTCGGAAAGGAAATGACCGCGATACAAAGCATAATAAATTTTCTAAGACTCTTTATTTCTCTCTTGTTGTAGTTAATAAACAACACATATTTACCCACAGTCATTGATTTTTCTATCAAAATTACTATACCCCCAATACTTTAGAACATAAATAAACTATGACAAGCATCCAACAAATATTATTCACTACATTCTTCTTCTATTTCAAAAATAGGAAGGATTTTTGGTATTGAATTTAAATATACAATTTCAAATACATCGAGCCTTCCTATCAAAATATGGGGAGGCTTTTTTTATACTTTATAAAATATTCAAATGAATGATATACTTATACCAACTATCACAACCCATGATATTACTAGAGAAGAACTTCAAGATCTTTCTAATTTAGTATCTTTTCGACAAAAAAATCCTGATTTTATGAGATTCCTCAAAGAGCAGCCAATGAGTTCAAAACAAAATTTAGAAATTTTTCAAAAAGAATTTGATACTCCTCATTGCAGATTCAAATCCATCAAAATAGATTGAGTTACAGATCCAGTCTGATTTCTTTTGTTTCATTGTTTTCAAACAGATACCCAAGCAATAGAACTTGGCTTTAGAATCGATCCATGATTACAACATAGATGAATATGTACACATGCAGTCAGACAAAGTATCTGAGATATTCTTTCCATACAGGATATTTCAAGTATCGTAGGATGGCACTCAGCATGGAACAAATGAAGCTTTTGAGTTTTCCAAAAATCTTGATTCCAAATAGCTGATTTTGTGCCAAATCAAACATTTCTTCCAAATATATCCAAAATTACAGATGATTTTCAATGGCAAATATCACCAAACAACATTGCAATCAATCCAGATAAAAAATCACAAATTCAATCCTGATTAAAAAAACACAATCTAAATTTGCTATAAAATATCTTCTTGATTTGATATTCCATTTTATTAAACATATCAATGTTTTAATACAATAAAACAAATATTGATGAATAAAAATGTTTACTCAAAAGACTTATCTAGCTTATCAAAACTATTATTTAGTATCGATAATCAAAAAGAACTACATGATTTTCTAGAAGATATACTAACTCCTCAAGAAATTATTTGAATATCAGAAAGGATATCTCTATGTCGTGAACTACTAAAAGGCAAGACTCAAAGGTACATATCTAGTAAACTATGAATATCAATAACTACAGTCAATAGATGATCAAGGATGCTTCAATTTGGCACAAAAGCTCTTGGCAATGTATTAAAAAGATTTATTTAATAGTTTAGTTTCAATGATAATTTTTATGTGACGCAAAGAAAGATTAATCTCAAAAAAAAAGTCGTGGCGAGACAATGTTTTGCTAATTACCTCCATAAATTTTATCATTAAAAAATTATCATGCAAAATACTACAATACGTTTCACTATACCAGATAAGGCAAATATAGATATAGAAAAATACTTATATAGCATCAAACAATTAATTATCAAAGAAAGAGAATCCGATCCTACAGTAGTCTTGCATAGTGACCAGGAAATTATTTCAAAATATCACTCAAGTATTATCTGACTTATTGATTCAGATATAATCGCTAATTCCAGTATCTATCCTACCAATATGAAGCCGCTAAATAATTTAATTCTCTGATGAGAAAAAATCAATGTCTGAGAATCTTGATCTGTAATTATTCATCCAGATTTTAGATGAAAATGATTCTGAAAAGAAATAACCAAAACTTCTTTACAAACTTTTTCCCCATCATATGATATTATAATCTGAGCAACAGTAAATGCTATAATGTATAACCTCAGACTATCACAATGATTTGAAGAAATACCATTTCCACAGGAATTATATGAAGAATGAAAAAAATTTCTATCTCCTCTGATGCATTGATGAGTTCAAGAATTTGAAGCTAGAGCTAAATGTATGATGTTAAATATTAATCTGTCTACAAAACAAAAACAAGAACTTATATCTATACTACAAACTCAAAATATCTCATAATTTATATCTTAAACAATCAATATGCAGTGAATCAAAATATTCGATTTTTCTAATCCATGACCCACTACGGTCATAGTTTGACTAGTCCATGGCGATGAAATAGTCGGCAAAAAATCCATCCAATATCTTCATTCCCAAATAAAAAAATCATCATGAATAAGGTGAAAGATCATCACTCTATACGCCAATCCTAAAGCTCATAAAATCGATAAAAGATTTATTGATCACGATCTCAATAGAGCTTTTGATTTGGCTCATTACCTTGAGAGCTATGAAATATCCAGAGCAAATCAGATTAAAAAATTCTTTCAAAATATAGATATAGACTATATGTTTGACTTGCATTCTACATCTAGCAAGAGTGATCCTATGATACTGTGTACATCACAAAAATCTTCTCTCAAATTCGCTTCCAAAATGCCAATAAAACACGTCATACAGTGACTAATAGATATCGTAGAATGAACATCTCTGCTCAGATATTTTCAAAAAAAAATCAAACTTTGAATGGCGTTTGAATGTTGATGTCACAAAGATCAATCTACTATTCAAGTATGAAAACAAATCATAGATACTATCTTATCTTTTCATCAAGCTGAAAAAATCAAAAAAAATCCTGATCAAATCAAAATCCAAATTACAGATATTGTGCTGACTTCTGATCCAAAATTTAAATTTACCAAAGCATACAAATGATTTGAAAAATTAAAAAAATGAGAGATACGATGAATGGATAAATCATGAAAACATAGTTTCAAAAAGTCAAAAATACTAGTCATGCCAAACCTTGCTATCAAAAGTGAATTAGAAAAAAAAGATAAGGTATGAGTTGCATATTTTTGAGATATTATAAAATAAATCTTAATTATTTTAAATAAAAATCAAGTTTAGCTCTATTGCTTTTCAAGTTTTTCTTATTGTTGCTAATTTCTGACAACAGTTTTTGCTAGATAAGTATTGATATTTATCTGCTTTTATATAAATATCAAAATGTCAATTATAGGTCATTAATAAACTAAATCTAAAGAAATGGAAATCCAAGTAGCAGGAAATATATTTTCCTTAGACGACAACTCTTCTGTCGAAGTAAACGGCTATGATTTAATAATCACAGAACCAGGATTTGATAAATCTACTTCAAAAATTGAAGCTGGTAGATTTGTTAGCAAACCAATTATCTTACCACATTGGATACGTCCAAACCAAACTTCACTGGATCCTTGCTCGGGTCTTTATGTCGATGCAAATGGCAAAAAAGAATTCAGAGCTTATTATGATTAACAAAATAAACCTAAAACAAAAATTTATGAAACATCTAATTGTCGTCCGTCATGGAGATTATGCTGTTGGTGGAATCCTTTCTGAGCAAGGCAAAAAGCAGATCAATAGCATCGCATTACAGTTGACTAGTTTGAGACACAACAAACCTTCTGTAATACTTACTTCACCTGCTCCACGCGCACAGGAAAGTGCTGATATTCTACAGCAAAAGCTTGGAATCACTGACTGTGTCCAAATCCGTTTTTTCTGGTCAGATACTACAGCTCCTGCGCCCACTTATTACAAAGATCGCGATCCCTCCAAAGTCATGGATATTATCAATCAATATTCAGACAAGGATGTCGTGATTGTAGTGAGTCATCTCGAGCTTGTCAATCAGTTTCCAAGGTTTTTTGCAATAAACAGCTTAGAAAAATCTTGGATTCTTCCCGAATTACAAAAGGGACAAGCGATTTATATTGATATTCAAAATAAATCATTCAAGATTTTAAAAGATATCGATAATACATTGATAGATTCCAAACTCAATCTGCTCCACAATCTGCTTGTGATTACAGATCCACGCACAGTTCTTCCATACGAACTATCTGATTACAAAGATGACTACGAGGAATTCTTGCAAGAAACTTCTGTATGTATAGACGGTATGGATGTAGTATATATACGTGCTTTAGCTAAGTTTCGTGACGTATTACTTACTGATATTTAATTTTCCTTTTCAACTGCCTGTTGAGTTTTCTCGACAGGTTTTTTTGTTCTTATAAATTTGCATTTCGAACGCCAACCACGGAGGACTCCGTGGTGGATGAGAGAATTAT
>DJVF01000031.1:0-23423 GCA_002441085.1 Patescibacteria group bacterium UBA6263 | reverse complement strand
TAAATATTGCATAGCAATATTTGCAAAAAAACAAATTCTAGATAAAATTAGAATGTATCATATTAATTTAACATTTCTAATTTAAAATTTAACATTTTAAAAATGGATACCAATCTTATAGACCAACTTTCTTACTATGGCTTCTCAGATAAAGAAGCTAAGGTTTATCTTACTTGCTTGGAGCTATGATCTAGTTTGGCTAGTACTATTGCTAGACGCAGTGAAGTAAATAGATGAACTACTTATTCAATTCTAGAAGATTTCAAAAGAAGATGAATAGCTAGTGAAAATATTAGAGAAGATCTAAAATATTTCAGTGTACTAAATCCTGAAATCCTTTTCAAGAGAGAAGAGGAAAAATATTTGAAGATGCAATCAGCGTTACCAGAACTCTTGGCAATCACTCAAAAGTTTGGCAATAGACCCAAGACTCAATTTTTTGAATGACTAGAATGACTAAAAAGAATATTCCAAGAAGTTCTCAATGCATGAGAAAAAATGACATCTCCTTACCTATCATTTGTCGGGACAAACCAAATGGACCCTAGAATAGAAAAATATCTTTACAACGAATTTATACCTCAAAGATCCAAAATCAAAACCAAAACCAAAGCTATTATGTCTCGTAACCAATCTCAATATATCAATTATCATAAAAAATCACACAATGCTTTGATCGTAGATAAACCGCTTTTTGATCTATGAAATGAGATAGTCGTTTATTCCAAAAACAAAGTCGCAATACTCATGTACGATACAGCAGAGATGTCATGACTGACTATTGAGAGCCAGACTTTACATGATTGACTTACGAGTCTCTTTAATCTCATACGAGATATTTACAAAAAGAAAAAATCTTAATGTTCAAAAATTTACTTCACAAGACCAGTAAAAAATTAAATCAAATGGACCAGGCGATCAATTGACCAGATCCAAGATTTGTTAGTTTACAAGAATCTGGGAAAGATATAAAAGAGTTTGTATCATTCGATGTCTCAGATAAATACTGTCATAATTATATAGGTAAAATGAGAAAAGATAGTGAATGAATTTATTCTGATGAGGTAATTACAGCATTACTTAGTTTTTTTATAAAGAATATTAATGACAAAGATAAAACATTTACTATTGAACTTGCAAATATAGTCAGTGAGATACTAAATGCCAATGACAACCAAGATCAATATTATACTTATGAAGAACAAAAGAAACATATATTAGATTTAGCAAAAAAAATAAATAAAAAATGATCAAAAAAACTTCGCATAATAGATATCCAAGATAGAAATCCAGAATTATTTGAAATTTTGAAAAATAAGTGAATAGATTGATTACAAACAAATAAAAGACCAGAATTAGATTCAAATAACTTCAATAGTTTAGATATAGCAAAATATTTATATCGAGCAAGTTCCAAAGATCCTGAATATTTTGATGACCTAAAAAAACTAAAACCATCTCATTTACAAAATGTAAATTGAAATACTGATTATTATTGATTGATAGAATTAGCAATTCGTATAAATGATTTACTTCATTGAATTGTAATACAATGATGAGTCTCCAGACAAAAAAAATATGACTCATTACTACTCAGGCATATCAATCCAAACGATCCTTCCTATAAAGTTCTAAAAGATTTCAAAGATTTTTGCACTCAAATATTGGATAAACAATGAGATGAAATGGTAGGTGGTAATAAATTTCGTTGACTATATTTTGATACAGAAAAAAGTGAAATGCTTTATCAAAAGATTCAAGAAAAAGATAAAATTAGATCAAAAATACTTGGTACAACTTCGATTATATCAGCATTACTTATATGAGTTTTGTGAAGCAATCAGGTTATGCAATATTCACAGTCCAAGAAATTAAAAGAACAAACTCAAGAAACCATCAAGGAGATTTTTGAAAACAGAGAAGTAATCTGGTCATGAGAAATGTGATGATGAGAATATGAATGAAAAGAAAAAATAGAAACTATAAATAGATATTTAAATGATATTTACGAAAGATTTGTTTTTCGTTATTGAGGGATATGAAATTTTAATGAAACAGAATTCAAATCCAAAATAATAGATTGTCTAAATGATCAAAAAGTTTTGAATTTGTTATGACATTATCGAGGTTGAGGTTCTATGGTAATAGAAGATAAAGTCATAGATGAATATCTAATACCTAGAAATATATGAGAATTTAAAATATCATGAGTAGAGACTACTCCTTATTCTAAGTATCTAAAATATACAGATGCTTTTATCAATACCATATTACTACAAGAAGACTGGGAATCCAATCGAGATGCTTCAGTCAAGATGGATTGAGTGAGATGACACAAATTCGATTATTCTACTGTAGATGAAATATGACCATATTCCGCCAAAGAACAATGATATTTTGCTTCAACACTTTACGCTTATCATCTTGCTCAGGTCAAAAGAGGGACAAATTATTATGTCTTGGCTACATGAAGTTATTATCAGGATTTTAAAAAATCAGAGAATTATCAATTGTATACATCTAGATGAAGAGACTTAGCAATAGATTTTCTCAAACAAACATATCCCATAGTTAATGAACTTTTGGATCAATATTTACTTCGTTATTATAGGCGATACAGTAATTCATGAGATTTAGATGGATATTACAAAGAAAACATACCATGAAAAATTGAGCTTTTGATATTGAGGGATTTTTTATCCAAATGATTATTAAAAAAAATAAACAAAAATCAGACTGAAAAAATTATTACTTATTTGGATGAGTTCGCAATACAAAATCAAGATAATCTCAAAAAATTATGAGATGATATCAATCCAAATTTGATCCCCAATTGATCGCTTGAGCAATATGAAGATGCAATGAAAAATACAATTACAGACAAGGATAAATTATTTGGTGAAAATTCATGGTTGCCAGTAAATAGACGAATTCCTAATGATAAAGAAATGATAGTAAAACAATTGGGTAAATACAGATCATCAGACTCTAAGATATATCTAATATGAAAAGTCAAAATAGATTGAAAAGAGTATCTATATGCAGAAGAAGAGTGAAGACTCTATAAAGATAAAAATGAATATGGCGTTTATCATTGAGAGATAGTAGCCAAAGACTATTTTCAAACCAAATCCAATTTTCTCCAAAAGAAATTACTCTACGAAAAAAAACTCAAGAGCGCATCTCAAAAACATGTCGACAGACCACTTAAAAATGATAGCATATACCAAAATTAATCATAATGGTATTGTATCGAGATAAAACACTTGTGCTCCTTTTCTTAAATTACTCTCCTAAATCCTCTCTAAAATAGAGAGGATTTTTTTGTTTTCTCCCTCTATTTTAGAGAGGTAAGGAGAGTAATGTTATAGCTGTTGAAGCTTTTCAACAACAGTTTTTACCTATAATCTATTGATGTTGACAAATAATAGATTATATATTTAATATAAAAACAAAATTAATTAACAAAAAAATTAAAGGAGATCATTAACATGAAAAACATCAAACTTATTACTCTATTGAGTATTGTTCTTTTATCAGTGACTGATTCTTTTAGTCAAATCGTAATGCCTATACCTATACCAATAGACAGAGGATCTGCAAGTCCAGATTTGCTTATTGCATTATGGATTGCATTTGATCTTATCTTTCTCAGTGTATTTATAATAAAAATATTAATCTGGTTTATATTGAGAGATCGCCTTAAAAAGAATAGATGGACTTTCTTTGAGTATACCATTTATATTGATGATGTATTCCAAGAATACGTTCAAAATTGGAATACTACAGGTTTTATAATCGTTAATGGGATAGGTGTAGCTGTATTTGTTTTGATCTATTTAATTAAATGGATTGTTGAAATTATTTAATGACTAAATTAGAGTAAAACTTATTGTAAAAAATCAATTAATCACTAGTCATCGCGTATGGATATGTTGCAATTTTAAGCTTTTGCTTAGTTGTTTCATCCCTAGCAATGACACAAAAAAAGGAGGAAACAAATTATGTTTGAAATGACAACATTAATAAAAGGCACAAACACAGACCTTATACAGGGATGGATTCTTGCTATTGAGCAGGATATCAAAGAACATAAGTTTTATTGTATAGAGTCTTATGGAGATCCAGGATATCTTTGCATTTCATCAGTTAACAAAGCTCGATTAATAGTCATGTATGATATCTTTGATATTACATCCAATGATTATTCACAAGGAAGTTCTCATTATTTCAAAGCTTACAAAGATTCATTGAAAAAAGCCGAAGAAAAAATGATGAATTATCTGGAAACAATAAAAGAATTATTGAAATAGTAATTAACAATTAAAAAGGAGGAAACAAATTATGTGGAACGATAAAAAATTCTTTGAAATTGCTGAAACACTTAAAGGAAGTTTGAAACATCCTTTGAACGAACAATTACGAGACGCTCTAGATATTTCTGGAATGGACCGAGGCGAAAGATTGCTTTATCTTTTTATCAGATGGTACAGCAAAGATTTTATGAGAGGACTTTGGGAAGGTACAGACGAGGAATTTGAGAAAGAATATACAGATATTTATGTAAAACTCAATCGGCCATCCAAAAATCCTGACAACACAAATTACGACAGTGCTGTCGATACATTACTTCACATCAAACGTGTCAATAGCTTGCATTTGCAGGCTTGTGCAGAACTGATGAAACGTGCCCAGCATCATGATGATAGTAAACTCAAAAATCCCGAGAAACCATTCTTTGACTCTGAAACTCCCAAGTTGGCTGGTCTAACTTATGACACACCGGAATATGAAGAATCAAGAAGGATTCTCAAACCTGCATTGGATCATCATTATGCTCACAATTCTCATCATCCCGAACATTACAAAGAGGGAATCAATGACTTTGATCTCTTTGATCTCTTGGAGATGTTCTTTGACTGGAAGGCTTCCAGTGAGAGACATCATGATGGGAATATACTCCAATCAATTGAAAAAAATGCTGACCGATTTGGCATTTCACCTCAGCTTATACGTATATTAAACAATACCGCAAAGAAAGTTGATAAATTCTAAATTACAAATCCAGTTTGCTTTTTTGGCTATTGGAATTATCCTTCCCGATTTATCGGGAGGGATTTTTTTTTAACTAGTCATTCTTAGTGTTAACGAAGGATCTATGATAATAAAATCAAAAATCTATATTCTTCGCTATGCTCAGAATGACTTACTTGTTGAAGTCTTCCAACAACAGTTTTTAACAACAATCCATTGATATTGACAAATAATAAAATATATATTTGATATAAAAACAAAAAAATTAAATGTCATGAAAACAAGAATTATTTTACTTATCTCTGTAGCTTTTGTAGTTTCAATAATGTCAGTTCTACAAACTCGCTATATGATTTCAAAGCAGAATCAGTCTGTTTTGGAGAAACTCATCGATTCCAAGGAACTTCGTGAATTTACATTTTACTATCATACTCATGATGGTGAGCCGGCAATTCACAAGAGAATCTATGTGACTACATCACAAGAAGAAAACGTTCTTTCACATTACCTTATCAAGAATCAAGAATTTAATACTGACTGTGCACCTTATTATGATATGTGTGATAGTATCTCAATTGCTACACTTGATACTCTCAGTATCGGACACAACTATCCTTGTAAAATGCTCCAATTACAATGGAAGGAAAAAATTATTTGGAGAAAAAACTAATCACTAGTCATTGCGAGGAATTAAATGACGAAGCAATCTTAAGATCGCCACGCTTTGCTCGCGATGACATAAAAACAAAAAAATCATGAACTCAAAAAGTAATTTATTCTTTGGATATACAGCACTACTTTTAGTATTTATTGCAGTAGTAGTTATAGTACAAATCCAAAGTAACAAAAATCAAAGTGATTCAGTACCTAATAAACCACAGGATGAAAATATTCTCATCAGCCAATACGATTTAAAAAGAATTTATGGTTGGCAGGATATTATCCTCTGGAATGAATCCAAAGAAAACTTTGAAAAAGCCCACGATACCAAACTCAATTGGCTCAACTATGCTATGGGATTTCAGAGAGATCCTATGTGTACAGATCCAATAGGTGGTGGTGGAGAATGGCAGTATGATAAACTCTGTTTCAACTTTGTTTTTCGTCCCAATCTGCCAAATATGCTCGATGAAGTTGTCGTTCAAACAAGAGGAAAGACATTGGTCGTAATCGGTTCAATTCACGATAACAATCAGCGCTTCTCAGGTAATGTATATTGGTGTGAACTTAAAAAAGAATAATTATGTCTACAATTTATGTTTTTATCGGCTCTATAATATTGGCCTTATTAGCTTTATTAGTAGCAAAACACACAAGAAGTTTTGAAAAGAGATTTAATAATGATTATATGATAATTTCTCTTATAAAAATCCTTAGAGTTCTTTCTTACCTTCTTGTCACATTACTATTCCTTCTTAGTCTTCTAATAGTGGTCGGAACTATATTAGAAAAATTAATTTAATTACAAAATTTTACAATTCCCGTTTGCTTATTGGCGGCGGGAATTTTTTATTACTCTATCCTAAATCCTTCCTCTAAAATAGAGGAAGGATTTTCCTCCCCTTTATTTTAGAGGGGCAGGATGAGTAATAATAATAGGCCTGTTGATGATTTTCTACAACACCTTTTGCTAGGTATCTATTGATATTATGTAATCTTTTGCTTATATACCAGATACAAAAATAAAACAATGTCAATAAAACCAAAAACAAAAACAAAATGAAAAAATTATTTGTATTATTCGTCATGGTGTCGATCAGTATTGTTTCATTTAGCCAAACTTCTCCAAGATTAGGTAACTATAATCTCAGTGAGCTTACTATTAGTTCCGGTAAAGGAGCTATCTCAAGTGGACTTGATACTTATTTCAACTTCACAAATAGTGTCACCCCCAATATGGTACTGTTTATACAAGCAAATTCGGATAGGATAACAATCAATGTAGGTAAACGTTTTGGTAATCTTAAGCTCATCGAGAGCTTTGGTATCTACAAGAATATGCCGTGGACGGGACCAATGATACTATACAATATTGGTCCTTTAGATTTTATAGCGTGGAACGGTATCATATTTGCTACTACCGATCAACTACAAGCTCCTGGCCATAAACCACAGTTCTTTTTCTCCTACGAAGGTATGGGATTGACCATAGCTAAGTATCACCGTGTCGGTGCCGCAGTAATGTGGTTTGGTACCCAACCTATGAATTGGTTTGTTTCTTACAAGGGAACTGTACCTATCGGAAAGCAATCCAAAATATTTGGAGAAGTGACTTACAATCACAATCTGAATATTCCGATGTTTGTCATCGGATACAACATCAAGTTTAAGTAAGGTATATCTCATTTCAAAGATTCTGTTCCGTTTTCGGGCAGAGTTTTTTTATTATTTTTTTTGTCTCCCTTTTTAAAGGGAGTACCCGTAGGGGAGGGATTTAAATCCTCAGTCTGCTACGCAGTCAGCTACTTTATCCTTCGCTCCTCAGGACAAGTAAAAAGAGCACAATAGTCTGTTGTAGGTGTTCAACAACACCTTTTACTAGGTATCTATTGATATTATGCAATCTTTTGTTTATATATTAAATACAAAAACAAAATAATGTCAATAAAACTAAAAAACAAAACCAAAATGAAAAAATTATTTGTATTATTCGTTATGTTGTCGATCAGTATTTGTTCGTTTGCTCAAATTACCGACATCAAAGTATCTGATGAAGTAAAGATTGATCGCATTTATGCTGGTTCACTATCTGGTACGATGTTCCATAGCGATTCACTTTACACTACTGGCTTTACAGGTGTTCGCTTTGGAGCAATGGCTACTTACAAGCCAGCAAGTTGGCTGAGCTTCGGTTCTTGGGCTTTGGTTCAAGTTGATGGAGGCTCAGATCCATGGTCTTTACAACAGTATTGGATGACACTCAATCCTACGTCCAAACTTAGTTTGACTATGGGTTCAATGGCTTCTATACCTACTGAAATGAGGCCGCATCCTGTTTCTGGTTCAGGGCAATTCGAAACTTGGAGTCAAAGTCAGATTCCCGGTGGAGGACTTGGTATCAAAGCTAAGTATCAATTCACCAAAGACTTTGAGTTGGCTAGTGGTGTCGTGTTTCGTGGAGATAATCCTGAATATTCAGCCAGAATTACTTACAAGACGTTTCAAGTCAGTGGTTGGTACTCCACTTGCGATTCTATATCAGCATCAGGAGTAGCTGTTAGTTTGACTCATGGGAGAGTGTTCTCTACATTTGTTTACAAACCAGATCACACCATTGCTGATGTACTGGTCATAAAGCTTAGCAAGAAGCACGACATTTCAATCTATTCCGACATGGGCTATTCATTCGTTGATAAAGAATTGGTTCGTGGTGAATGGGGGTTCTTAAAGAGTTTCGATTCACAATGGATTGACGGTCTCTTTGGGCTAGGTTATCGTTATGAAGCCAAATCCATTGCTGCTTATCTTTATGTTCATTTGTAATCATTTCCAAAATTTACAATCTCTCTTGGTTTTTCCAAGGGAGATTTTTTTTTATTCTGTCATTGCGAGCGGAACCACGGAGTCCTCAGTGGTATGCGAAGCAATCTTAATTATTAGGAGATTGCCACGTCCTTCGTCCTCGCAATGACAGCAGTTTTTTTGCACTTACAGTACTGCAAAAAGCTACACTTTTTTTGACAAATAAACAATCCTGATTATAATTAGAATGTATTTTACTAGTCATGTTGAGCAAAGCGAAACATCCAGGATTTTAAAAAATAAATATTCCTGGACTCTTCAATTCTTTCAGAGTGACGATACTTAAATTCTCTTATGGAAAAAATCTCCTTTTACAAACTCACAGTACAGCAAAGTCTAGATGCTCTAAATACTAGCAAAGATTGATTGACTACTCAAGATGCAATCCAAAGACAGAAATTGTATTGAAAAAATATTCTCAAGATCAAAAGCTCAGAGAGTCAGATTTTCAAATTTATTAAACAATTCAAAGACGCATTGATTATACTTTTGATAGTAAGTATGTTTATCTCGCTATATCTACAAGATTATAGATGAGCTACCATACTCGGAGTCATTATCCTTATCAATGCAATCATCTGATATATCCAAGAAGCCAAAGCAGAAAAGATTATGCAATCCCTCCAAAAACTTTTACATCCATCCACCAAAGTATTTAGAAACTCAAAAGTAGTAGAGGACCTAGCAGACAATCTTGTCCCATGAGATATAGTTTATCTCCAAGAGTGAGATAGTATACCAGCCGATTTGAGAATTATCCAAGAATCCAATCTACAGACCAATGATTTTTCTCTGACATGAGAGTCCAATCCAGTAAACAAATTTACTCATGAAATAGCTGGAGATGTGGAACTATGAGATAGAAACAATATTTTGTTTATGTGAACTACAGTAGCTACCTGAGAAGCTTATTGACTAGTTATAGCTACATCAATGCATACTGAATTATGAAAGATAGCCAATCTCGCTCATAAAGCAAATATTGAGATTACTCCATTACAAAAAGAATTAAATAATATAGCCAAAAAGCTGACTATATGAACTATTATTCTGTGATGAATGCTGATTGTAGTAGCATTGTTAGCAGATTTTTCAATCACAGAAGCTTTGATTTTTGCTATATGAATAGCTGCTGCTATGGTGCCTCAATGATTGCCAGCACAAGTTAGTGTGGCTTTGACTTTGGCATCTTCTAGACTAGCCAAACAAAATGCATTGGTCAAACAACTTGCCTCAGTAGAGACTCTATGATGCGTCAATATAATATGTACAGACAAAACATGAACCCTGACCAAAAATGAAATGACAGTCACAAACATATATTTGGGCTGAGTAATCTACCCAGTGACTTGATCCTGATATGAAACAAACTGAAGCATTGTTACAATGTTGCAATGAAAAAATGTAACAGTTTCAAATGAATTTGTAAACACTCGAAAACATTTTTTTTATTGCTGTTGTTTGAATTCTACAGCCAGAGTCAATCCTCCTGACCAAGATCATCCTCTTCGATATGCGCTCTGAGATCCTACAGAGGCAGCACTTATTACTCTAGTTTCCAAATCTTGATTAGACAATCAAACATTACAAAAATCTTATCCCAAACTGCGAGAATATGGTTTCGACTCTTCACGCAAGATGATGTCTACAGTTCGTGATATAGATGGTCAAAAAGTTGTTTATGTCAAATGAGCAGCCAAGAGTATATTAAATGTATGTACACAAATATTTGATTGAAAACAAGTTAGGAAAATAAGTCAAATAGATAAAGATAAGATACTATCAGATATAGATGAATTTGCTAATCAATCTATGCGCAATCTGACTATGGCATACAAGGTTATTGATCCAGGTATTACATCGATGACTATGCAAGAGACAGAAAGTGATTTGATTTTTTTGTGATTTGCTAGTATATTGGATCCCGCTAGACCAGAGGTCCCAGCTGCTATACAAGCAGCCTATGATGCTCAGATCAAAGTGATTATGATTACCTGAGATCATTGACTCACAGCCCAAGCGATAGCCAAAAAGATATGATTAGCCAAAGATTGAGAAAATATTCTCATTATCAAATGAGAACAACTCAGAACCAAAACAGATATACAATTACTTTATGATCTAAAAAATCCTTATATTATTTTTTCCAGGACATCTCCAGAAGACAAACTTAGAATAGTTTCTTTGCTCAAACAGTGACACAATATAGTAGCTGTAACATGAGATGGGGTGAATGACGCTCCAGCTCTCAAAGAGGCTAGTATATGAGTATCCATGGGAAAAATATGAACCGACGTAGCCAAAGAAGCCTCCCAAATAGTTTTGCTTGATGATAGTTTCTCTAGTCTAGTCAATGCTATTAGAGAATGAAGAATCATATATCAAAATCTCAAAAAAACAATTCTAGCTTCCCTCACTTCCAATGGCTGAGAATTGTTTGCTGTGCTTATGAGTCTAATTGCCAAAGCCTTTTGGTGAGTACCTATAGCTATCCATCCTGTCCAAATACTTGCAGTCGATCTAATTTGAGAAGTCTTACCTTTGACTATGGTAACCAACGATCCCCCTGTGCCATGAATGATGCAGGCCAAACCCAGATCGATCAAAAATCACTTACTCAATCGCAAAACTATTATAGATCTAATCAAATCCTGAGCCATGATGGGTATAATTGCTTTTACTATGTATATAGCTTATTATTTAGTTCATGATTTCAATCCTTATTATTTCGATACCCATAGTCTTTATTATGCATCAGCTACCTCAGTCACATATCTCACTATAATATTATGTCAGTATGTAAATAT
Source organism: Patescibacteria group bacterium UBA6263 (assembly GCA_002441085.1). GTDB lineage: Bacteria > Patescibacteriota > Gracilibacteria > Absconditabacterales > Absconditicoccaceae > UBA6263. The sequence continues at coordinate 12,060 of DJVF01000031.1, read as the reverse complement.
TCTGTGACGTAGAGTAGGTATACAGTCAGTCTTTACACCATATACTCTTACAAACAAAAAACTACGATACTCTTTCCTCATATCCATAATATTTGTAGTTATTTTGATTTATAATCCGATTATAAACAAATACTTTTGATTCTGACCATTATTACGATACGATCGACTTTTAGCATTGTTTTGAGCATGATTGTTTTTGTCATATCGCGAAAACGTAAAATATCAAAAAAGAAAAAAACTAGTCATCAATCCCAAGCACTAATTTTTTTATCCATTCAATTCCAGTTTTTATACTTGAATATATTATTTTTTATACTATAAATATTATAAAGGATTTTATAATCTAATTACCCCAAATGAAAAAAACTTTAGAAAGTCTAGCACAAGCTTATGTCTGAGAATGTCAGGCTATAATGCGTTATCTTAAGTTTTCCAAAGTAGCAGCCAAAGAATGATATCATCAGATTTCAGAAATTTTTGCATTGACTGCAGAGCAGGAGAGAGAACATGCATGATGGTTCCTCAAAATGTTTCATTTAGTTCAATCCAAATTATGAGAAACTATTGATGAAATCCAGATTACAACATCTGTTACAACCAAGCTTGGAGATACATTACAAAATTTAGAAATCGCAGCCAATTGAGAAAATCACGAATATACTACCATGTATGCAGATATAGCCAAAGTAGCTATGGAAGAATGATTGCCAGAAATATCAGCCAGAGTCAAAGCTATTATGAATGCAGAGCAACATCATGAAGAAAGATATCTCAAATTACATAAGCAACTAAAAGATCAGACTATATTTTCAAAAGAAGATGATATTATTTGGGTATGTATGGAATGTGGATATACTCACACATGAAAAACCCCACCCAAAGAATGTCCATCTTGTGGTCACGATACCGGTTATTATCAAGTGAAATGCGAAGTCTATTAGTAATAAAGTCATTCTCGCTTCAGTGTCGATCTTTTTGTCATTCCGACCGTAGCGGAGGAATCTCTATTAAACAAAAGAGATCTCTCGACTTCGCTCTAGATAACAAAGGGCTGTCATTTCGACCGTAGAGAGAAATCTCTTAAATAACTATTTCTTCCATATTTATATTTATAGATTTTATTAAAGTAAGTTTTTTAGATCTTGACCATTTCTTTATTTTCTTTTCGTATTCTATAGCTTCATTAATATTTTCAAATTCATTATAAAAAAGAAGCTTATAAATATTATATTTATATGTAAATCATTCTATCAATTTATTTTTATGTTCAAATATTCTTCTTTCTAAGTTATTAGTAACTCAGGTATAGTATACTGTGTTATTTTTATTTGAAATAATATAAACAAAGTAAGTTTTCATAATATTTTTTTATTATAAAGTATATTAGGGATCTCTCATTAACATTCGAGATGACAAAGGGCTTACAATTTCCCTCCTCTAAAACTTATACTTACATTTTTTTCAGCTCATCATTGTAACTTACTTTCATCCAACCTTCAATCTTTGATTAGCTTCATCAGCTTAAACCTATCTACTTCCATAGCTTGATCCAAAAGTCCAAGCTTATTTAGGATATCCTTCAATACTTCTTTATCTTTTATGCTAATATTTTCTGATTTAGATATGCTTAGCTTGCTTTGATTGCCAAATAATTTTTCAAATTCATGTTTGTTGACATAGTCGATCAGTATATCTTTGATTATTTCTTTTTGAGCTTTGCTTTCACTTTCAGACTTACCTAGACTTACATATTCATCCACTAGTCATTTGATGGTTTTTTCTCCTAGTTCTCATGCTACTACTTCATCATCAAATTTCATATGACTTCGTAGTGGACATATACTCATATATTCACAATATTTACACAATGGATTCTCCTTGCATTCAAAAGATTTTTTGTCTCACATATTGTAGGCAAATTTTTTATTTTCAATCTGATCGACTATGCCAATATATTTATATTTTACTTTATCCATAATTTCATCAGTAACCTCTCGTTCATCGATAATATCAAAATGCAGATAAAAGAGTCTGGCTTTTATTTTTTTATAATATTTAGAATATTTTTGAGATATTCCTAGTGCGTACAAGCTCAATTGTTCAAAATAATGTTCTTTATCTTGGCTTGGTAAATTTTTATTTGTTTTGTAGTCATTGATCACAAATGTGTCATCTGATGTCTTGTCTAGACGATCAATTATACCTCTAAATTTCTTGTTCTCATCTAGTCAAAAAACTATATTATCTTCTGTAGACACTACCTTGATTCATTCAAAAGGATAAAATTTCTCATAATAATTTTTGAGATATTCATTACCTCTGCGTAAATAATCTTCCAATGTTTGATCTCATTTGACCTGCCTGCCGGTAGGCATGGTTTGTATTTCTTTGGACTCATTTTTGAGTTTTTCAAATTCATAATCTCGTAAACTTTTAAATTTTTCCAAAACCTCATCTTCATTTGGAACTTTGAAGACATTAATCTGATTGTACAACCATTCCAAAGCTCCATGGACAGATTGTCATAGTATCAGGTCAGGACTAGATTCAAACTCTTTTTGAATCTTATCTATGTACTTGTATTGGTACTTACGAGGACATTGTTCAAAGAGATTAGTTTGTGAAAAAGAGTAAACAGACATTTTTTGATATTAAAGGATTTAAAGTTAGTGATTTTGTTAGTTAGTTTGTCATTGCAAGCGTATGCGAAGCAATCTTTATTATTAGGAGATTGCCACGTCGCTCATGCTCCCTGTCTGCCGACAGGCAGGCTCGCAATAATAGATAATTTTTTATACATTAATTCATCTCAAAATACAGATAAAATTTTATCACAAATTCTCTTCAAATTCCCACACAAAAAATCACCTCGAAATCCAGCATTTTACCTACTAAATCAATATATGTATATTATGCACCAAAAAATAGCTTTGTAAACTAAATATTCATTATATCAACTGCATTTTTTGACCTATTTTGTTGCAATATGTATAATTATTTACGTATTATGCATTATATCAATATTTGCTAATACCAACAAATGTAAAAGACTATTAGCGTCTTCTCTTCAAATTAACCTCAATCCAACAGATTATGGGCCAGGGATTCGAACGATTTTGAAATCGTAAACCGGATTATTCATCTAGGGATAAATTTTTTGAGGGGACAAAGCAAACAAAATCTCAGATTTTACATTTTTTCTTGTCAAAAGTTTTCTCATTTTACCAATCTACGAAATTAGCAATTTCAAATTTTTTGCTATTGTTTAACAAACCCATATTGCATCATCATCACAGAAAGATAGCAGCTTATCATATCCGCAGACATCATCAAAAATATATCTTCTGATCAGCTATTTGATTTTTGATTATCAAACTTTTGCTGACTTTGTTTTCATCTCTTGGATGATCTACTCTAGCTCAAGAGAGCAATGCTGAGTATATTGTCTGAGATGGTATCATATCTCAGTACGAACAATGTGATGACTCAAATACTTTAGATTGAGATTGATGTAATAGCTCATGACAGATAGAATCCTGAGCTACTTGTATATGAGAGCCATCAATTTGTTCTATACCTTTGCCAGATAGTCAATTAGATACTACCCCAACACAAGTAGATATTTCCTCATCCAGACAACTCATATCTCCCAAATCAATCACATCATCACCTATAGATACTACGCCACCAATTACATTGTCTGATATGGATGACCTAGATATACTAAATCATTTCTATTGACCAGATAGTCAATTTACTAATTCTCTAAACAATAGTCAGTGTTCTATATCCAATCTCAATGTAGTCCGCTTATCTCCATGATCCAATACCATACCAAATTTCTTGACTCCCAATACCTTGTACTTACTTAGTTCATGATATTATGACAATTCTTATATGATCAATATAGATTGAGATTGTAGTGCTTTGATTTGATCGGATTCTACAGTATATTTGCATACTACATTACAAAGATGAGCAAATATTAGAATCTGACTTTGACAAAATATCCTCCTTCAAAATCTTGTTTTGAATTGATCTCAAAGTTCTACCTGAATTACTCATGATGCTAATAATTATTGAATATTCCTAGCTACTCCCAACAATTATATTTCAGATATTAGTTCATACGATACCATATGATTCACAGTCTATATGGAAAATTTTCAAAACCAAATCTCCAATATATCTAGATATGATTCATCATCATGACTTGTATCAGATGCAGTCAATGTGCCAATTATAATACCATCACAGTTTACTGGAGATTATATTGTAGATTTATTATCAGATAATTGATATGTTCTTAGTTGATACTTTTGGCAATGAATCAGACCATTCAATCTAGTATCAAACTCTATATTTCCTATCAATTTAAATATCTATTCTATAGATTACCATATTTGGTTAAGTATATTTTCTGGTAGCAAAATAAGTAATTTGGACTGATCCAATTTTACATGAATTCTACTATCTCCCAAGACTATATCTATACCATCAATTCAAACTTATTTTTCATGACAAAATATTTTATCAGCTTTCAAAATCGCTTCTGATCAAAATTTTATTCAATCTCTAGATAGTTTAGATAATCCACAAAATTTTTTAGTCAATGTTTTGATTCCCGATCTTACATCTCCAAGTGATATATCTCTTTACCATTCCCATGATTGAACTGTCTGGAATCCTATTCCATGGTATCAGATAAAAGATTCTATATCTTGATCTATAATATCTTTTGAATCCAATCAATTTTGACAATTTGCTATTATTCAAACTATTAAAGATCAAACATCAATCTCTGATTTGGATATAATTTTATCTACACCAAGCCAACCAGGGACAAACGATTCTATGCAAGATTTGATAGATTGACTTACTCAGATATGAGTGCCTGTAGAATGACCTATTCAGATTAATACTTGATCTAAAACAGTCAAAACAACATCTATTGAAAAGAAAATATCTGATTGATCAGATTTTATCAAATCACAAACACCTGAAACTACAGCAAAAAAAGACAAAAACAAAAAAGAGAAAAAAGAAAAAGATAAAGACAAGCTTAGGTGAAAATGATATTATGAGAACTGAGCTGGTCAAATGGTTTGAAATCAGCCTATAGATATAGGTGAATTAGAATCAGAAATTTCCAACCCAGTTGTCATCCAATCTACTGGTTATGATACTATAGAAGTAGAGCTGCCAAAATGAACTTTTGTTTATACAAATGACGGTAGTCTCTATACTGGAGTTTTGGATATTCCAAGATTTGTAGATCAATCAGATGTAAATATCAAAAATTTTCAAACATTCAAAGTAATCCAGATACCCCCTGATCATCCAGATTTATTTTTCAAAAATATAGACAACAATCCTGTCTATGTAACTATCAAGATACCAACTCCCANNATCAATAGATGGAGATAATTTTGCTGTATTTCAGACAAATCATTTTACAACTTTTAGTATATGAGAGTATTCCGGCAATTTTACAATCAATAATGACGATCCATCTACTACAAGCACCTGAGTAATTTTGAATATGAATATTTCTTGAGCTACTCATATGAGATTTGGTAATAGTATCGTGGAAAGAGATACTGCTTCATGGATACCATATTCATCTACTTATTCTTGGAATTTACAACCACAAGCTTGATTACATACTGTGTATGCAGTTTTTAGTGGTCAGTGAGAGATAGTTTTTGTTGAAGATGATATCGTTTGATCTCGAGATTGGAATAACGACTATTTTATAGACGATTATTTTCGATCTACCAATCCTAGTTTGTGAGATATAAAACAGGCTCTCTATGGAGATGGAATATTGTGACAGGATCAAACAGCTTACACAAAATATTGGTCATGAGTGCTTTGTAATCCTGCTACGATGAATGTGATATATGTTGTGCCAGGGACAAATACAATACCAAATACTTTGTCTGCCAATACTATATATGTCTTAAATGGTTGAGATTATATCAAAACCGCTACTATAAATGCTGGATGAAACTGTATAGCTATCGTATGAAAAAACAGATCTAGATTATTTCAATCAGCGTCTTTCTGAAACTGAGCAATCTATGCAACATCTAAAAATAATATCGTGATTGATAATATCGATATAGACACTGTCGATAATGGTTTATGATGAACACATACTTCATCTCCCTATGGAATATATTTTAGAAATACTTGAGCTGGACATACAGTAAATAATATCAAGATATCGAATGCTAGGTCACATTGAATATATCTAAACACCAGTACCAATAATTTTTTCAATAATATAAAGGTTTATAATAATAGACAAGATTGAATATATGCAACATCTACAGCTTGAGGTAATACCATACAAAATTCACAGTTTTTCTCCAATTCTAGATATTGAATCAATATAGCATCTCCCAGAAATAAAATCAATAATGTCCAATCTTACAACAACCTGTATGCTTGAATTACCGTAAATTGATCGGCAGCTACCCAAAATATATTAAGTAATCTACAAGTTTACAATAATGCCATTTATTGAATTTATCTAAACTCAACATCAGGTACAATTTTAAATAATATTGCCTCTTATTCCAATAATCTTTATTGATTATATTTCAATAATAAGACATCTCACACCAAAGTAAATAATATAGCTTTATTCAACAACAGCAAATGATATTATACCAACAATAATGTTGGGCAAGTAGAAAACTATTATTACTGAGATATCAAAGTGTTCTGAAATAATGATGATTATTTTGGAAATAAAATAGCAATGTGATGATCAGAATATTCTGATGTTTGACGAACTACATGATTTATTTACAATACTTGAGAATATGGATGTGATTTTATCAGCAAACCAGATTGATTTTTGTATCATCCCAATGATGAGTCTTGTAGTTTTAGATGAGTAGATGGTAGTCTAAATATAGATTATTTTAATCACTCTTATATCTATTGATCATGATTGGCTAATCAGAGCAAGGTAATCGCTTATTCTTGAGATTGATTGGTGTTTGATAATTTTGATCACAATCCAGACCAAAAAATATGACAAATCAACTCAGTAAATAATATCTGATATATCAAGTTCAAAAATAATACATATTTTGCAGATGTCACATGAGTTCAACTGTATTTTTGATATGACCAAATTGGTTCTGAGTATATTATTACTTGAGATTTTGTACAATCGCCACTCACATGAGTGATGACATCGTATAGCTCCAAATTAAATATAAATCTGACTTCCGATATATGAACCAAAAAAGTTTATATTACATTCTTTTCATGATCACAGTCTAGATGATTCGCTTCTCAAATACAATATATATGAGCGATCAGCAATCCTATTGTAGAAAAATATTTTGGCTACAATAGCTTCTATACAGACAATCGGGAATATAACTTTTGTGATCCTAGAAATATTACAATAACTACACTCAATCCTTGAACTAGTACTATACCGACTCCAGTTGCAAATAGAATATATATACTTAATTCCTGAAATTATATCAGTACTACATCTAGAGCAATGCAAGAATGTAGTGTTTTGGCTGGTAGTGGAGATGTATTTCATTTTACAAATATTACTAGATCTAATGCTACTATTACAGCAAATGGTAAAAATATTATAGTTGATAATATCAAATTTGATTGAAAAAATGACTGAATTTGATCTGCTCACAATGCCAATTCATCTGCAATATATTCTACCTTGTGATCCAATCTAACTATAAATGATGTGGATATTTACAATCATTCAATATGAGCATATACTCTTTATCACAAAAATGTTTTGATAAATAATGTGAATTCTTACAATAACTATCAATGAGGAAGTTTAAGTTATGGTTTACGTCTACATGCAACAGCAAATGCTGTTTTAAATAATATAAAATCTTTCAATAATTACAGTGAAAATATTCACGTAAACAATCTATCTTCCAATATCAGTTTAAACAATATTCTTAGTTTCAATTCCCGTAGACAGTGAATTTCTGTATACAATCCATCTAATTTAGTTTTGAACAATGCCTTATTATTAAACAACAGTTCCAATTGAATCTTTTCTACAAGTCTACAAAATCCAATAATCAACCAAGTATCTGCTTATAATAATGTATGATGATGAATTTCTCTAAATGGCTCTATTAAATATTATTGATCCAATCAGCTTTTCCAAAATTCAAGTGATTCCATAGACGGATCTGTTTGATGACTAGAATTTTGATATCTTGGTCGGTCTTCTGGATCTTTGGACTCACAATGATCTATAAATTGTACTAGAGTAGTTAATCCACAAAATACAGATACATCATACTTCCAGACATGAGAGTTGTGTGATTTTAGAACATACAATCCTTCTATATCATGATATACGATTGATTATACTTATTGAGTAAATATACCTCGCCAGATCCAACCTGTATATTTCAAAAATCAAGAGATATCTCTTAGTCAGATATTGTACAGTACAGGCAATTACATAGCCTGACCAGCCATTCCTGTAGCCACAACATACACTCTAAACTATTGATTCTGACCAAACTGAAGTCTTAGTTGAAACTTATTACAAATTGTAGAAGAATGAAATCACTGATCACAAGTATTTGCAATAGCGGACACATGATATTATTTCGTCAAACGAAGTGATGAATCTACAGACAATCCTAGGACTGACAACTATGTAATTTGAGATATTTCAGTAGTTGCTGAGTTTGCTTTGATTGCACCCACAGAATTTCATTCAGGTTTGGTTGCTTATATACCTTTTGATATTGATGCAAGTGATTATAGTATATATTCTCATGTTAGTAGTGGCTTCTCGACAAATTCTACAACATGAAAAATCAACAATGCTCATAATTTTGATTGATCTACTTCTTATGTAGATATACTAAATAGTGATCAATTAAATCCTACAGATCAAATCACTTTAGCTGCTCGAGTAAAACGAAATATTGATCCTACACTATGAAGCAATCGAGCATCTATCATAAACAAAAATGTAGATAATCAGTACAGATTACAACATGATAGAAACAACACTGCATTTGAGTTTGCTCTTAGAGCTCCCAATAGTGTTTGGGTAAATAGTACTACTGTCCCAGTATCAGGAGAGCGGTATTTTGTAGTAGGCACATATGATGGTCAACAACTCAAACTATATGTAAATGGATCTCTAGAACGTACTTGAAATAATGTATGAAGTATAGAGTCATCTACGACATCTATTACTATAGGTAGAAGAACTATTGGAGATCGTCATTTCAACTGAGATATAGATGAAGTTGCTATATGGAATCGTGCATTATTTTCAGATGAAATATTATGATTATACAATAATAGTAGTGGTCGTTCTCTCATGACTACAAACAATGAATATATACTAAGTTATTCAGCTTGACCCAATTGAAGTATCAGCTGAGATTCTTTGCAGACTATACAGGAATGAAATCACTGATTTTCAGTACGAGCTATAGCAGATACATGATATTATTTTGTCAAACGGAGTGATGGTTCTACTACAAATCCTAGAATAGATACCAATGTTACATCAAGTTTATCCGTATTTGCTGAGTTTGAATTACTAGACCATCCAACAGCTACTATACATTATTCCACTACATGATATACCAATCAAAATGTACTAGCTACACTTACATGATTTTCCAAAACATGACTCACTATCACCAACAATTTAGGATCTTGAAATTATCTATTTACATCCAATGGTACATTTACTTTTGAATTTATAGACCTCCTAGGTAATACATGAAGTGCGCTAGCTACAGTCAATCGGATAGATAAAAATTGACCAATATTGTCGACTTGATATATCTTTGCTTGAATTACATGATACCAATCACCAAATTATTATTATACATCCACTATAGATATTCGTTGAGATATTAGCGATATAGTATGATTGGCTACATGAACATGTATGTATACATTAGATTGAAATATTCGATATCCAGCATTATATTCGTGAACTACTACTACATGATATTGTTATCATTCAAATATAGGATGATGATCAGACTTGGATATTAGATTTAGTATTTTGGATTTGGCTGGTAATGTTTGATACTCATCTACATGAGTATATTTGTATGATTGAGTATGACCTACTAGACCTTTAGCATTTTTTCCAACCAATCAACATAGGCAAAATACTTGAAACATACAATTACTTCGATGACCTTCCATAACTACTGGAATTGCTTTGAGTTGATATATACGAGAACTGAGTACAGATAGTTTCTCTACAATATACTTATCGTGAATTACTATCAATACATGAATTCAGCTTTTGGGCTTATCTAATAATACATATTTTTGGAGAGTAGCGGCTATTGATAATCTTGGTCAATTTTGATTATCTAGTTTGGCCAATACTTTTACTATAGATTCCTCTTTATCAGCTACTATAGATTATTCTACTACATGACGAACCAATAAAGAAGTGTTGGCTACACTGACATGATTTTCTAAGGCATGAGTAATCATTACCAACAATTCTGGCTCTAATGAATATACGTTTTATAATAATTGAAATTTTACATTCTATTTTCAAGATTCTTCTGGTAATCTTTGAGAAGCGACTGCTACGGTAGATTGGATGGATCCAAATGTTATAGGTTTGCCAAATACAAACAATCCATCAGATATAGAGTCAGTTTTAAAGGATGTCTGAAATTTTAAAAAGTTGACATGAAGTACTCTAGCTCGTGATGGATCTACCTATGTATGAACCAAAAACTTGAGATTAAATTCTCAAAATCCAGTTTTGCTTGAGTCTGTGATTTTGTTTAATTCATGAGCAGATGATTGATCCCAAGCAGAAGTATATTTACAATCTGGGACTCGTTTTATTAAAAAAAATTCTGCTAGTTATTCAGGTATTATAAATGCTCCAGAGTTTATTTTACCTCAAAGTATTTCATTACCCAATTGACTCAAGCCACTTTCTGTAATATCTGTTTGAGATATTCAAGAAGAAGTACTAATCAAAAAACAAAACTATACCAATCACAAGGCCACAATAGCTATGTCTATACCAGGATCATATTCATGAGATAATTTGACAATATATTCTTCCAATGATTGAACCAATCGAACCTATCATTGAGACACTCAAGCTACCACAATAGATGATAATAAATTTGCTGTATTTGATACCAATCATTTTACTATGTTTGCTGTATGATCTATTACACGAGACAATACTGATTTTCTAGATTCCAATTTTTGGAATGAAAATCCTACTAACTGAGATATTATCAAAGCAATATATGGAAGCTGAATATGAGATACGACAGCATACAACAAATATCGGACATGACTATGTAATCCAGCTAATATCTCAGTAGTCAATGTGGCTAATTATGCAAGTTCATGAGCAGATATCATTCCTCAAAATTTGTCAGCCAATACGATATATGTATTGTGATCATGATGACATGTGACCACCAGACAGATAGCTCCCAATACATGTTCAGCGATTGTCTGAAGATGAGATGTGACATTGTATAGCGCTAGTCAACCAAGTTGACGGCCATGAGCTATGCTAGCTATCTGATCCAAATCATGAGTAGTTTTGGATAATATCAAGATAGATTGAAAATATAATATAGCTTGAACTACACACGCTATCAATAACTACTGAATATATTCTGAGGGCTCAGTTTTGTGAATCACTATGAACGATATAGAAGTATCTTATTCTGCTGGAGATGCTTGAATTTATCTACAAAACATGTGAAGCTCTTCTAGTCTCTACCTAAACCAGGTCAAATCTCACAACAATGGCAATCGTGGTTTGTATCTTAGATCTTCATGAATATGAATAAAAAATGCAGTACTTGATAATCTAGAAATATTCAACAATGCCAATTATGGTATGGCTGTAGAGTGATTGAGCTATATGATAGTCAACAATTCCAAATTTTATAACAATTCCAATCATGGTATATTTACTAGATATACTTCTGAGTACAATACATTCAACAATATAGCTTCATTCAACAATGTTTGAGCATGAGTATATATAGATTA
>DJVF01000040.1 GCA_002441085.1 Patescibacteria group bacterium UBA6263 | reverse complement strand
GTTGACTTCAATCAATAGGAACAAAATCACTTTCTATTTCACCCTCAATTTCAGGTTCAACTATTTCTTCTTGATTTTTTGGCGATTCTTCTACCGATTCTTTTGAAATCTGTTTTACAGGTAATTCTTCAATCACAGGAACTATTTTTTCCGACTTAATTTCTTTTTTTCCAATTTCATCGTCTGTTCAATCTTTTTGTATTCCACAAATATTCAACATTTTATTCAAAAGATTATTATCAATCACACCATTCCACTCTGGGATTGGATCTCATCACAAATCAGTTTTGGATATTTCTTTGAGCATATACAAAGTATTGGGGCCCAAAATCCCATCTACTGGCCAAGATGATATATATTTGCTTTTCAAAATATTTTTTACTTCTTCTCAGTTCAATATATCTACACATTTGATAGCCAATATCTGCAAAGCTGATATTCATTCAGCTCAACCATTTTTCAAATTTTTGTTTTGATTATAAAAATCTTCTCAAACCACATTTTTTATTTGAGCTATTTCTTGTTCTCCAATTTTATCAAAATTCTCACTATGATAATTTGTTATTATTGTTTTTTCTAATTTCTGAACATCTCATCAAACCTCTTGTTTTATCTGGTCAATATCTCATTGTTTGAGAAAATCCCTTTCTTCTTGTTTATTCAATCATCGATTTTGATCAAAAACGTCTCCAGACATAACAGCCAATTAAAAAATAAATTAAATTTCTTCACTTTCATCAGACTTTGTCAGTTTAGATTTAATTGCAAATATTGCTATCACAACCACAAATCATCCAACCAAGACTCCAAGAGCCCAAAGTAATATCCTTACTATTTTATTCATTCATTGAGACTCGACAGGGACTCAGCTAGGTATTTCTTTAAAATCCTGTGTAGAACATTTTTCACTAGGTATACTATAATAAGCCATAATATTACACATACTTGGTATCACAAACATTTCCATATCTATAGAATCTATCTGATCAGGAGCTAACTCTTGTCAATCTTCCAATACAACTACTTTACTACCTATAGTAGACAAAATCTGATTTAAGATAATTTTTCTTTCGTCTTGTTGAGTGGCTCAACTAGCAAAGTCTGATACTACAGACTCAAATTGAGCAAACATACTATCTATTTGTCCTCTCATAGAAAAAGGAATTATATCCAATATCTCAGCTTTGTATTGATCATATTCAGTTCCTCACATAGCAGCCACTGATGCTCTATTTTGCAGTCTATCTACTATAGAATCATATAATTCAGCTTGTTTAGTATCCAATATAATTTTATTATCTCTCACATAACTTTGTACAGCAACTAAATTAGATTTGACATTAGCAGGATACAACAAATCCTGTTGCAAATTTACCAACAAAGATTTTAATCATTTATTTTCAGGTTTTGAAATATCTATTCAGTTTATCAGTTTCATCAGATCCTGATACAACAAATTAGTTTCATCATCCAGATTCAATGACATATCCAAAAAACTGACAGTAAAATCTTTAGATAACTGTTTTTGATCTCCCATCTTATAAAATACTCTTCCTATCGTAGATTGATACAAAGGAGTATATTCAATCATTTTTGATTCATTACACAAAAAATCATTATCATTAGCTGGATTACCATCACCATCTGAGTCCAAAATAATATCTTTATCTACATAACATTCACTCTCTCATCCATAATATATATAAAACAAAACTGAATTTTTCAAACTATTTCATACAAAAATTTCTTTCCCAGTTTCAGAATCAAACATTTCAGGCAAAGACAATATTTCAATATCATCAGATTTTTTGAATCCAGAGACTACATCAATAGGCCATTTTTTATTAGCAGCATTAGCATATTTATCTTCTATATCTAGATTGAGAATATACTTTTTATATTCAGGGTATTCAAAAGAAAATCCCATATCTTGTCATCCAGAAAAGACAAATTCATCATCTCATTTTCTACAATCAATCAAGCTGAGACACAAGTCATAACTTGAAATATCTCAGATACTTATATCTCTAACCAACAGCAATCTATCATATATTTTTGTAAGTAATCTTGGCTTCAAAGCATTTTTTACAACTATATTTCATCACTGACCAACACCTTTATATCACCTATACAATACTGACGCTCCAGGGACATATCCAGTAGAATTTGGCTTGGTATAAACATATGTCACACGATCTTTTTTGGTAGTCAGATCATATATACCATCTCCATCAAAATCATATTGTATAGTTCTTTCTTTGACAAAATCTGGTCTATCAGAAACTATTTTTGAAATCACATCAAAAGTCACCTCATCTCAGATCTCTACAGTAGTTTTGTTTGACTTGAGAGTAACCATTGGCACATCAGGTCTAGCTATATCTGGAGGAAAAAAAACAATAGGACCATTGCCAATTATATCCTCACTAGATTGTTTACCATCATCATTATCATACATAGTCACACCAAACATAAACTCTCCTGGCATTTTTGGCAAAGAAAAGAACACATAAGGTATATCGCTAGGAGTAATTTTCATTTCTATTTGTCTTGTAGGATCATCTTTATAATAATAATACCATTTATAGTAAGATATAAAACCATCAGAATCCAATGGGTTTGTGACACTTACTTTTACTATCAAAGGATCTAAGTTAGAATTGAATATGTCTTTTACGTTATTTTCTTGGAATCATACTCACATTTCATTACCATATTGAGGATAAGTCAAAACAATATTATTTATCTGAGGCAAAGCATTATAAACCTTAAACCATACCCTATCTCTAGCGGTTTTGTTTAAAGATCCATCCTCTACAGACACATCAACATAAGAACACCCAAGCTCATCAAATTTATAAGTAAATTGATTTTGTTTATAAATTTCAGCATTTTGAGGTTGAAAATAAAAATTTAAATTTGTCTTTTCTCATTTAGCATTGACAGAATCTGAAGTATCTATTCTAAAATCCTTATATCTATCGACTTTATAAGCTGGATATTGTACAACATTAGATCATACATTAAATTCACAAACATCATTTTGCAACATTACAGTAGACTGCTTATCCAAAACTTTGTATGCTGCTATAGGAGAATCTTTGTCTCCAATAAATACCATTTCGCTTACTTCATTTTGCATTCCATTTGCATCAGCCACCTCCAGTTTGACATTGTAAACTCACACTTTTTTATATACATGACTAATCTTGTTGCTTTGTACTCTAGCAGTTTCTCAATCACCAAAAGTTCGAGAATAATTTATTATTTCTTTATTTGTTTTTACTTCAAAATCTATAGCGTTTCACCATACAATAGCCTTTGGTTTGGCAAAAATCTCAGGTCTCAATGTAGATTTAATATCTATCTCTTTTTCTATTTCACTTATTTTTGCATATTTATCTTTGACCAACAATTTTACTTTGTGTTTACCAATATCATTAAAATTTACTTTTATAACCTTATTATTTTCTTTGCTTTCTAGTATTTGTACTACTCATGGCTTATCAAATATCCGCTCAAAATCCAATTCATCATATCAATTAGAATCATCCAAATCAGAGGATAACGAAGCATCCAATACAAATTGAGATGGATTTTTCCATGTCAAAGTAGGACTCATAGCAAATTGGGGGATAGGACTAGTAGATTCTACCAACAAATTTAGAGTATCTACATTGGTTTGTCACAGACTATCTTCCACAGTCAGTTTAACTACATAAGACCCTGGTTTTTTAAATTGTTTTTTGATAGATTTTCATTGTATTATATCCATCTTATCTCAACTATCATCAAATATTTCTCGAGTAATCAGTCTTATATTAGAAACTATAGAATAAGACGGACTACTATCAAAAGAAAAAATAGTAGATGTATTTCATTCATTTGGAGTATGCTTTATTATAGCTACAGGATCAGAAACCAAAAGAAAAAATTTTTCATTTACATTATTATTTTGATTATCCGAAACAGTCAAAGAAATCACAAATTCTCACTGTCATGGCAATGGCAAATTGATTATAGATGGCTTTCATTCTCATTGTTTGGTGTATCTAAATCCATCCGCAGAAGTGATATCTCGTCTATATCATTGCAAAACTCTTCATCACATAGCGACAGTAGCAGATGGGTCCAAAATTACTCATTTTTGAGCTTCTTGTATTCATATTTTTACTTTATCAAATTTATCCAATTTTTTTCAATTAGCATAAACTACCAAAGAAGCAACTTTGGGTGAAACATCTATAGACATAGTCTTATATCAATCAAATATTCATTTACTCAAATCATTAGAACTTCTGACAGTCAAATGAATTACATAGTTTCCAGGATTATCAAAAGTATAATTCAAAACTGGTCATATTCACATAATTTTATCCACTCAATTGGTATCTCTATAATATCGATAATAATTTTTACTAGGTATAGTTTCATTGGAAGGATCTACACTAGCTCTAGCATCAAAAGTGACAGTCAATGGAGCTGGTCAAGATATTGGACTAACATTTGCTTCTGCTTTTACAGTATATCTTGTATTTATTCTATCCAAAATCTGTTTTAAAGGCTTATAACAAGAATCCATAAAAGCTGTCAACCTATTGTATGTATATCCAGAACCAAGTTCACTAGACAAAGTCAAACAAGCCTGATAAGTTACTTTAAAATCATAATCTTGAGGAAAATATTCAAAAATATTTCTAAAACTCGCATTCAAATCTACAAATTTACTTGTAGGGATTTCGCTTCATACCTTAGTTGCAGATTCTATTTGTATAAAAATTCATTGTAAATTTTCTCGATCAGTATTTATTTTGTAATTAGCAATATATTCATTTGGAATATTTTTAGAAGTACTAAACTGTCCAAAGGAAAATAAATATCAACAAAATGACAAAATCAATCAAATTCCAAAAAATTTAAATACCAATCCCAAACTGTTTTTTTTAATTATTTTTTTGATCATGTTTTATATAAACATATAAACTTTGTTTTAAAATTTGTACATCATAATATACACCACAAAACACTATAAATAATTATATTTTTTTATTTATATTTTGCAAATATTCCAAGTCTTTTTTAAACATCAAAATCCTAGCTCAAAAACAAATATTATTTATAAACATATATCCAATATTGCCAAAAAATTTATATCTTGTTTTCTATCAAAAATTTATTATCATAAAAATACAAACCAATCAAATAAAAAGCTATTTATTACTTAACAATCCAAATGAAAAAATCCCAATTACTACCAAACAAAAATCTTATAACTATAGCAGGAGTTATTATAATTATTTTAATAATATTATTGTTTACAATGAATAAAACCATCAAGTCTGACTGTGAAAAAGCAGTCTTAGACTATCAAAATTTAGCCAAAAATCTTGAAGTTCAAGAAAAATCTGTCACTATAGGAAATTCTATAGTCGTAGATTATATATGAAGACTAGCAGATTGAGAAGTTTTTGATACTAGCGTAGAAAGTGTTGCCAAAGCATGCTGAAAATACCAAGAATGAAGAGATTATAGTCAATGATTAGCATTCCAAGCTGGAGCATGACAAATGATAGCTGGATTCGATGCTGGAGTGATATGAATGAAAATATGAGAAACAAAAACTGTAAATATCCCATATATGGAAGCTTACTGAGCAAGAGACGAAAAAAGAATATTAAAAATGGCTATGACAGATGAATTCAAAGACTACAAAGAATGAGAAGAAATAATGACAGCTTATTGAGCAATCAAAGTAATAGATATTAACGAAGATCAAATCACCTTGGATACCAATCATTCATTAGCATGAAAAGATTTGATATTTGATATTACTATCAAACAAATACAATAATATCAAAATTTTATAGCTTGCTAATTTTTAGCTTTCTATATTTATTATGGAACTAACGGTTTACAATTGAGAAATATTTGAAAAAAAAACGACTCGATACATATGGTTTGGCGTTTTGTTATCTATCATTATATTACTTTCTATTTTCAATAACAATACCCCTTGAGCGATCATTTTGATATTTTTGTTATGATGATATTTTTATTATTCTAGCAAAATAAACAAAAAAATTACTATCAAAATTATAGAAAACTGATTATTGATATGACAAAAAATTTACCTATGGGAAATCATCAATTGATATGTTTTGGAAGCAGATACAAAAAATGGACAAATCAAGAATATAGTATTTTTGTTAAACAAAGATCATCATATATATACAATATCCGACGATATACAAAATCTCAAAAATTTTGTAGAAGAGCTATCGAAATTCAATCTAGATCTGATACCATCATACGAACAAACTTTTCGAGAAAAAATAATGAGAAAGTTCCAAATTTAAAAACTTCATATAATTTTTGCTATTTTCAACTATATCTATAGTTCGTCTAAGCAAACTTTTATCGTGAGCGCAGCGAACATTTATCTATTTTTATCAACGTCACCATGTCATGACATAAGCTAGTAATCAAAGATGCGGCGCGACAACTAGCTGGTAGAATAATAAGTGCACTATTTGGATTTTTGACAATCAAAATTATGACTCCATACCTATGACCACTCAGATATGGAGACTATTCTACGATACTAAAATATTTTGCTATATGGACAGCCTTGGCTGATTTGTGATTATATGTCCTAGCTGTCAAAAGACTTTGAAAAATCAAAGAAGAAGATCCTGATCCCAACCATACTCAGCTCAAAAAAGAATATTGAATGTTTGTGTGAACTAGGCTTTTTATTATGTGAATAATTTATTTTGTAGCAATCATTGTTGCTTATTTATTGCCAGCATATACATCCAATCCATACTTAGTACGAGGAATACCATTTGGAATGATATTTTCTGCCAGTTTTATGTTTGCTGGTATACAACAATTACCATTACAGATATTTTGGAAAATGAAATATCTCAGTATCAGTCTAATCACAGCTAGATTATCACAATTGATTATATTGATACCAGTCGTGTATTTTATATTCAAAAAGGTCCAATTTGACTGAAGCACAGTTTCTATAATAGCTTTTTGTGCAATATTATTTTCTGTAGTAGCTAGCTGAATATGACAAAATATAGAAATATACTTTAGATCTAGAAAAATCCTCCCACTAAAGATTATATTCAATCGGGCCTTTATCAAAAACATAATTTGAAAAAATCGACAATATTGAGTATCATATTATCTTAGTAGTTTCCACACATTGATTGTTTTGCTATTTTTGTGATGGATATTCCCTACATCTTGAGGATTTCATTATGCAGGTATTCGAGCTTTGGCTCTATCTTTGATAGAAATATTATTGATCATTCCATCTTCATTAGGTAATAGCCTACTACACAAAATATCCAATTATTCCATAGAAAACAAACGCAAAAGTCTATGAAATCTGCTGACAATCATATTTTGGATATGATGAATCATTGCTATCAATTTTGCGTTATTTTCTGACCAAATCATACTGATAGTATCTTGAAAAGAATATCTATGAACATTCGAAATATTTACCAAACGATGATCCAATCAGATTTTACCATTTTTATGATTTGTATTGCGACAAAGTTTTGTCAAACAAGTATTCAACTATCTATTTGTAGCTACAGACAAACAAAATCTACTATTATGAATCAATGCAATAGGAGTAGTAGTTTGAATAATTATATGAATATACACCATCCCCAAATATTGATTACTTTGATGAATTATCACCCAATTATCACTAGAATTTTTGTTTATGGCAGGAGCAATTATCGTTTCATTCAACAAAAAAATCAGCCCAATTGTTTGTGGTAAAAGGATGTTTAGTTTGTTATCAATCATTATTTGAGCTTGATTGGTTTGATTTTTTGTAACTCAATATATCTCCATGAATATCCTAAATTTCTTTTTGATAGCTATAATATTAAATGCAATTTTGATTTTTCTATCTCTACCCAATATCAAAAAAATTGCTCGTGGACTGACCTTCGAATAAAATAAATCGAGAAAAATCCCAAAAAGATTTTTCCGATGTTTTTATACTACGCCGCTTTAAAAAACTTGAATTTCTTCACTATGCTTGAAATTTAAGTTTCTGCAGCGACTTAGCATAACCCTGACTGCCGTCAGGCAGGTGAATCATACACCTCACATTACTACGGGGTTGGCGGTTCAGTATATCTATAGGAATTATTTTGAAATTTCTATATGACAAAATTAAATATTTTTTAAAGCTGTTTGCAAATATTATTTTGTAGCACCATCTAGCTTAAAACTTATTTTATTATCTTCTTTTTCTTCTACGATTACATATATTTCATCTCATATTTTTATTGAAGAAAACTTTTCTCATGATTTATTTTTATGTAACTTTCATCTAATCTGATCCATTTTATCTAAAGTCACAAATAACATATTTCACATTTTGTTATTTACTATTCATTTATATCTTTCTCAAACTTCTATATTTTTCATTTTTAAATCTGGCAAATCTTCAAGTTTATTATCCAAACTAACACTTCATTTTGAGACTTTATTTTTTTTCAACAATTCTTCTTTCTCAATATTTTGTCTATATTGTACTATTTCTTTTTTCAAATCCAGTTTTGATCAAGGATCGATTGATATATCATAAACATTTTTATAAACATCTTTATAAATATTTTTGTCTGTATCTAATAGATATTTTTCCAAATCTTCCTTAGTTTTACCGCGCAACTCATTAGCATCAAAATTATAAGTTCGAGATGTTTCTTTTATTGCTTGTTTATTTTCATCAAACAAAAGTTTTCAATTTTCTTCTTTTTGTTCCAAAAAGAAGGCTTTGGTAGTCATAATTTCAAATTCTTTCAATAATTTATCTAAATTTTTTCCAGATCAGATTTTATCTATTATAAAATGTTCATTTATAGACTCAAATCATCCAATCTTAGCAGGCAATTTGATAGGACTATATATATACAGATCTCCACTAGGGAATATTCTAATAATTCCACCATCACAGATACTTGCAGTTTCTGGTCAATCTGTGATCTTAGATCACAAATCTACCACAAATCTATGGCCTTTATACGTCAAAAAATATCAATTTTTTTCCAAATCCAAATATTCCTGCATTCATCTATCCATCCTATCTTTTTTTTCCAAAGAGATTTTTTTCAAAGATTTGGATCATTTAAACTCTCAGTTTGCATCAAAGTTTTTTATTTTTGTTTGTGACAAATAATCATCAGACAAATATTCAAATCCCGTTCTATTGGGATATTTGAAATAATCAAAAATAAATTCTATCGGTAAACTCCTATGCAGTCCAAATATAGTTCTTTCCAAATACTGAGAAACTACTCCACTCACCTGATATCCTAAATCATCCACAACATCTACAAACTGCACAAACCTAGCAACTTGTTTGTATTGATCGTGTGGTATTCTATTGAAATCTTTCAAAATTTCATAAATCATACGAGTACTACTACATGGTCATCATCAATGTTCATCCAATGACAATATACTATTAAAAAAACTACTATATTCTTTTTTTTCTCATTTTTTGTTGATATATTCATGTTTTTTGAGTTCAACTTTGAGTCATCACACAGCACTATCAGATGTATCTATATTCATTCCAGGTCAGGATTCTCCATTAGATACAAAATTTATGTTTTCTTTGTCATTCTCTTTAAATCACGCCAACTCCAACAACAACAAAGATGCTGATCAGTCTATATCAGTCTTTTTCAAGAGTCACATTTTACTCTTTTGACCATGTACAGTAAATTGAGAATATATACGTTTCAAATCATCTCGAACCTGATCTTTGGATCTTTTACCTTTGATTTCTTTCAAAAGCCATGTCTTGAAATCTATCAAATACTGATTGTTTTTTTCGTTTTTTCTTTTGGTAAATCCATTCAATCAACCAAATATTTCTTGAGCTATTTTGGGATTTTTTAATCAATCACCATCCAAAGAAGATAGCAGATCTTTTTTGGTTTCTACAAAATCATACAATTCTTGACTTTCACGAACTCTTTGAATATCCGAGTTTTGAGCAAAGGGTTTGTTGGCTTTGGACTTCCAACTACGTTTTCAATCCGATTTGGGTCTATATCCAGATTGACCGGAAACTGTTTTATCTTGCATATTTTGCTTTAATTATAAAATATTTTCACTATAGTATAAATATAAATCTTCAAAAAAGCAAAAAATCAACAACTTTTTTATCCAAGCAATATCTTTAGACAATTTATATTTTACAATTACTACTCCAAATCAGCAATGATTCAAACATTAGCTATAGAAACATCATGCGATGATACATCCATATGAATAATTTCATTCGATGGTAAGATTTTCAAGACTCAAAAATTATTAGCATATTCTCAGATTGATGATCATCAACAGTATGGATGAGTAGTACCAGAGATAGCATCTAGACTACATTTTGACAAAATCATCCAAGTACTAAAAAAAATCCTGCCTGCCAACAGGCATGGATGATTTGCCAAAATCCCTCAAATAGACTTTATCAGCGTAACTACCCATCCATGATTGCCAGGTTCTCTAGTAGTGGGCAAAGCGGTAGCCAATTTGCTTTGAGCATATTATAACAAACCAGTAATAGAAACCAATCATATCCACTGACATATTTTTTCGATTTTGCTAGAAAGAGATATCCATTCCATCAAATTTCCTATGATGGTTTTGACCGCTAGTGGCTGACACAATGATATTTATTTTGTTACAATGTCACAATGAAAAAATGCTACAATAAAACATTTTAACATTACCAAAATCTGACATACATTAGATGATGCAGCATGAGAATGTTTCGATAAAGTATCTAGAATGCTAGGAGGTCCATACCCATGATGACTATGGATATCTCAAAAAGCTTTGCAATGAAAACCCAATCCCCAATATCAATTCAAAAGAATATTTCTATCCAAAGATAAATTTGAATTTAGTTTTTCATGAATGAAAAGTCAGGTTTATAAATTATTACAAAATTTAGAAAAAAAATCAGTCTCCCTCAGCGATCCAATAATATGTGATATAGCTTATGAATTTCAAGAAGCCGTAGTAGAAGTCCTAGCCAAAAAACTTCTCCAAGCCGCTGAAAAATATCAAACACCTAGCATAGCTATAGCTGGATGAGTTTCATCCAATGATAGATTACGAGAATATCTAAACAATTTATCATTGAAACATTCAAACCTGCCTACCGGACAGGCAGGCCTGCCTAGCGGACAGGTAAACATTCAAACATTTAAACCCACAAAAAAAGTATATTCTACAGATAATGCTGCTATGATATGAGTAGCAGGTATCCTCAAATACCTCAAAATGATTGAATAAACAATCTATTCCCTGTCATTACGAGGAGTAAAACGACGCGGCAATCTACTATTTTTCTAACGTATTAAGATTGCTTCGCGTTTCACGGACTCCTCCGTAGTTCCGCTCGCAATGACTAGTATTTATGACTAGGTAAAAAAACCAAAATCTTCATAAAAAAAATCTCCACATCACGTGAAGATCCTCTAAACCAAATCAATATCTCTTAGTTTAAATATAGACTAAAAACTATTGTGCCATTATAACTCCCAGCTGGAGCGTTTGGTGGTATCACTATTTTTATATCTGGTATGTCTCAGTATTTGTTGGCCTTACCTATGTTACTAGGATTGGTGGGCTTGTATATGTATACAACAGGATTGTATATAGAGTAATATGTAGCCAAAGAATTGGAGATCAATATATTGCCAGTATTTCATAATATTTTGATAGGACTAGTCTCTCATGCCATCAAATATACTCCAGTGATCAAATAAGAACTAGGGCCAATCAATCCATCACATTGTATTGTAGTATAATGTCATGTCACCAATCACATCAAATCTTCTATCCAAAAATAATCAACAAAACTAGCCAAAACTTCTTGCTCTTGATCAGAATAACTAATACTTCCCAAACTCAAATTTGGTGGTGTACCATGTCTGATTCCTATTCATTTGATTTCCAAATTGAGTTGTACATCTTCTCATCTCACAAAAATATATGCACATACAAACAAAATACTGATCAAAAATATTCTTTTGAATTTTGCCATCAATCTACCAAAATTATAAAATAACTTAATCACATTTACATAAAAAAATATCAAAATCAATATTTACTTTAGATACTTGCATTTTTACTGTCATTCCTACATCTCTCGAGACAACTAATTTTTCGCAATGACTTTGTAACTCATAGCAATTCTGACGCATATATTTGGCGAAAGATGCGTACAGCTACAAAGACCGCTTAGTAGTAATGTGGAAAAATCGTACGCAGACTGATTTTTCTAGATCTTTTGGATACTTTTGGAGCAATGCCAAAAGTATCTCGCCGAAGGCAATTAGAGTAGGTCTAAGGAAAGCGTCTTTATTATAAAACGACATTGGTCCTGGGGTCCCGATAAATCGGGATAAATTTGGGACGGGAAAAGCCCCATAAAGAACTTTTATAAATCCCTGCCTACCGCAGGCAGGCTCTGCCCTCCGGGACCTCGTTCCTCAGGACAAACAAAATAAGCACAAACAAATAACATAAAATAAGTCGAGAAAAATCCCAAAAAGATTTTTCCGATGTTTTTATCTATAGGAATTGTTTTAAATTTCCTATATGAAAAAAAAGCCCCTTCCAATCCAAAGAGGCTATATAGGCTAACATATTATATAGTCTAGGACATTGGTTCTAGACTAAATTACACTTAAGTAATTATTAATTATTAAATTTTTATTTTTAGATAACTATTTATTAAACTGACATTGTAGGAACTTGAATAGTTATAGTAGATTGGTAAGCTCAGATTTCTTGATTCGCAGGAACCAATACTCTCAAAGTTACATTATCTACACCAAGTTCACCAACTGTACCAGCTGCAGAAGTTTTTTCAAATACAGTCTTAGTAGTAGCTATATTAGCTCCCCAAGAAATAAGATCAGCATTTGTACCTGTAAATGCAGCAGCATTACCTTGATATACTGTAGCAGCAGTTGTAAGTACTTCTATATTTGTAGCAGGTATTACATAAGTACCAGCTTCCAAATCATCAGAAGAAATATCTAATGTCCAAGGAGCTTTACCAGCAGTATCATTACAAAACCATTTAGCATCACCAGATACATTCAAGAAAGCACCTGTCATGTTAAAAGCATCATAAGATTGAGATTCTGATCAAAGATCAAGATCAGCACCATATATACAGTAACCATCTACTGCAGTAATTTCTAAATCCAAAAGAGCATCAGCAGCTTTTGTAACATTAGAAACCATAAATAATCCAGCTACTAGAGCTAGAGACAAAACTATAATTTTTTTCATTTTAATTTTTTTTATAAAATATAAAGTTGTCCTAGACCATATAATATGTTATTTATATATTTTAATGACCATATTTGCTCACTACATCATCTAAATTATAATCACATTTTTTTTTCTGTCAAATTTTTGACCACTTTTTTACTACTTTTTTTCCTGTCATTGCGAGCTTGCCTGCCTAAGGTAGGGAGTGCAACGACGAAGCAATCTACTAACTATCCAAGATTGCTTCGTTTACCACGGACTCCTCTGTGGTTCCTCGCAATGACTAGTTTTTAGCAATCTCCTTCTCCACTGTAATTACTAGATCTTCTCCACTGTCATTGCGAGAAGCGTAGCGACGCGGCAATCTACTATTCTTCTGTCATTGCAACTCACTCACTATCATCGCGCATAGCGACACCATATATCCAATTTGTCTCCCTTTTTTAAAGGGAGAGCCTGCCTGTCGGTTTACATGCCGAAGGTATGCAGACAGGGTTCACGTAGTGAAAAGGGATTTAAATCCTCAGTCCCCCGTAGTACTACGGGGTCCAGCCCTACCTACCGGACAGGCAGGTCCTTTATCCTTCGTACCTCAGGACAAATAAAGGAGCACAAGCAAAATAGCAAATGACTAGCTAAACTCATAGCAATCCTCACGCATATATTTGGAGAAAGATGCGTAAAGCTACAAAGACCGCTTAGTAGCAAGATAGAAAAATCATACGCAGACTGATTTTTCTAGAGTTTTTGCTTACTTTTGTGGCGATGACAAAAGTAAGCCTGCGGAGCAAATTAAAATAAGTCATAGCGAAGCGTTTTTATTTAATAATCAAAAAATAATTTTACAATCAAACTTACAATACTATCAAAGTAAATACTTTGTTTGGTTAAATCACACTTAAACAATAGATATCTACAAGCTACAATTGATTTTTATAAACTATTTTGTATCTTGTACCCAAGATGTTTGTATACAAACAATTTTTATTTTTTATTGAACTAGCCAAATGTTTCATAAAAACTTATTCAAAACACTTTTTATCTTGTCCATATTTTTGCTTTGATTTATCGTCAATATATCTAGCGCTGATGTACAAAATATCAAAATGACCTATTGTGAAAATGTAGGCAAAAGTATACTTGATGACAGCAAATTGGTTACTGTAGCTCCATGATGAGAATCAGAAATCTGTCTAAATTTTTCATCTAGTGAAGATGTACCAGTCAATGTCACATACGGATTCGCAGAATGATTTCTCAATGATAGAGGCACTCAACTATGTAATGTCAATATAGATGAGCCTAATACATTCAATTCACTTTTCTCCAATGACAATGGCAATATTAGAACTATCTCTCTGCAACCATGAGAAGACAAAACTATCAAAGAAAAAATCTTTGTACCTTTGGGAATGAGTGGTATGATATATGGTTGTATGTTACACAAAATAGAAGCTCCTGAATGAGATTCTATGTTTACTATAGTCGCTATGATCAAAAGACATCTCAATATATTTGTATGATGAGATGCAGATATATCCAAGTGAGTAGAACTACTCAAATCTCCATGAGACAAATTATCATCCAACAACAAACTATGAGTTAGACTCACTCCAGATGGTAGAGCCACATTGAGCTTTTTGGTCAAAAATGCAGGTAATATATCCCAAAACATCCAAGTAGCATGAAATATCTACAACGCTCTATGATTTGAAAAAACTTTTGAAACAGCTTGAGTACTAGTCTGACCATGACAAGAGACAGAGATTCAATCAGAGTCTTTTATACTACCATCTTACAAATGATTTTTTAGCATATCTATGGATATGACAGCTACACCTAGCTTCAGTTTCAATACTGACGGTCTAGATCCAGCTATCCTTGAACCTACTACTATATCTCAGATATGAAAATTGTTTATATTTTCTTGGATATGGGTAATTGCATGAGCATTTGTATTGATTGTAGTTGTACTTATACTTAGACCTCTTTTCAAAAAACACAAACAAGCATAATTTTTAGTATACAATATACATAAATTACAATGAAATCATATCAATTGATTATAGCTTTTTTGGGATTGGGACTAACCATTAGCAATATCTCATTAGCTCAAGATGCAGATTCAGATACCACTATAGGCACATGAGATACAGAAATGGTACAAGCTACAGAGACTATCCAACCCAATCAACAAAACATGGAAAGAATACAAAATGTGATTTATTCTTTTTGCAATAGTGGACTACAAGATAGATTGATTACAGATGCTAGACCATGAGAGATTATCCAGATATGTACTATATTTGGCAACAAAAACTCAGATACTGTAGATATAATATTTGGTTTCCCAGACTGATCTATCAACCAAAATTGAAATATAATATGCGAAGCTAATCTCACAGGAGAAACTCAGATATCTCAAATGCTCCAAAAACCACAAGAGTCAGATTTCTTCTTTTCTCTTCTCCCCAAACAACAAACTATCAAAAAATTTTATATCAAAATACCGACTACCCAAACCTGAACAATATTAGGCTGCGGATCTTTCAAAGTAGACTGAAATATACAAAAAGCCGCTACATGATGAATGTTCAATATAGAGATAGTCATGAAAGCTCCCATACAAATCAATATCACATGAGACGTCTACCAATATTGACGGCTTGATAATATACAATATACTATCTCTGACCACAAAGACCTTATATTCAAAATATTTATAGCTGTGATAATTGTATCATTGTTACAATCTTTGATGCAAACATTACGCAAAAAATCCAAACATAAACACACTTCCAAAAAATAAAAAATAAAAAATAAACCACTCTCCAAAAGGGTGGTTTTTTTATATCCAATAATTAGATAAGTCTCTCTAAGCCTGTCATTGCGAGCTTGCCTGCCTAAGGTAGGGAGTCAAACGACGTGGCAATCTCCTAACTATCTGTCATTCCGGCGCTAAGTTTTGCAGCCGGAATCTACTGCTTAACTAACCCTTAAGATTGCTTTGCATCCCACGGAGTCCTCCGTGGTTCTCTTGCAATGACTCTTAAAACTCATAGCAATCCTTACTCATCAAGTTACTGCTGCAAAGATTACGTACCTAGCAAACCAAATTAATGCCCCCTTGACAAAGGGGGGCTGGGGGGATTTAAAAAAATAGCGNNGGCGATGGCAAAAGTATTTTGTCGCCCCGATAGATCGGGATAAATCTGGGCCTGCCTGCCGGTAGGCAGGGACAAGACCCCAGTAAAGAAATTAAGCATAGCCTGCGGAGCAAATTAAAATAATTCATAACGAAGCAGTTTTATTACAAAAAAGACAAAATCAACAAAAAACCAATAATTATTGCAAAACTATATCTTTTTGATAAACACTAAATAATAATTTATAATATATCTACACTTATGATATCCAAATATTTATATACGTTACTATTATCCTTAATCTTGTTTACTTCATATACTTTGGCTCAAGATATTGGAGCAGTTTCAGCACAATTTTGTAATGATTGAAAAATTACAGACTATCTAAATTTCACGACAGACTCTGCTAAATCCAATCCAATCTGCGTTCAATTCACCAATCAATCCAATCAAGACGTAGCTATCAAAGTCTGATTCCCCGACGGTACAATCACCAAAGACCAATTCAAAGATAGAGCCTGCAAAACAGAATCCAATATATCCAATTTTGGTCAGTACGTCACACAATCATCCAAAACTATTATAGTACCAGCCCAAAAAACGATCACATACCAATCTTATATCCAATTTCCTGCATGATTTGGCTGAATAGTCCATGGCTGTATGACATATACTCTGGCTAATCCAGACTCATCCAATATGGTCAATATAGTTATGCGCAAGACCAGATATATAGATATATTGGTTTGATCTAATTTCCAAAGAGATATCTCATTACAAAATTTTTCCAAAAACCAATCAATCCAGACTCAATCCAATTTTGATTCTACTTTTTCTATCAAGTTAAATTTTATCAATAGCTGAGATATAAACGAATTTTTTCAATGATCAGGTATAATATATGATAAATTCTGATTTTCCAAGACATTTGATATTCCATCACAAAAAATAACTCCCAATTCACAACAACAATTGGAAATCAATATATGAAGACTACCATTTTATGGATGAATTTTTCAAATTCAAATAGCCTGAAATATCATGCCAGAAATACTTTTTAATTTAGATAATCTAGATCCCAGACTCAAAAAAGCCATATCAGTACAAACTCAAACTACATTTACTATCATACCTCGAAAAACAATTTTATGGATTATAATTATTGCAATAATTATTGGAGGAATCAATTATTACAAAAAAAAGAGCCATCATACAAAATCTAGCTCTTAAATATATCTATATTTATAATAATTTTTTAGTTACCTGGTACATCAAAATATATTGTACCACTATAAGTTCATGGCGAAGTGTAAGGAGGTACTACTATTTTGATCCATGGGCTATCTTTATATTTATTTATTTTTCAGTTATTAGGTCATGCCGATCTATGTATATATACCATAGGATCTCAATATATACTATGATAATTACCAGAGAATAATTCATTTATCATCACCCCTCACTCAATTCATATTTCTAGTTCAGGTCTTCAACCATTACCAGCCATCAAATATATTCAAGTCAAAATATTTTCATTTGGTCAGAGCAATCCATCAGATACTATCATTGTATTGTAACCATTATCATGTCATTTCAAATCACTTACCCAAAAATAATCTTGGAATCTCCCAGTAACTTCTTGTTGAATTTGATCTAGTTCTATCTGTCATAGACTCAAAGAACTAGCTGCTCATCGACTAATTTGTCCAGGCAAGATACTTATAGAAATAATAGTTTCTTGAGCTTTTGCAAAAAATCCAAAAATCCCAAAAAAAACAAAAATCACAAAATATTTTATTATATTTCTGTTTTTTTTATATAAACTTTGAGGTTTAAATATTTTCATATCGATTTAGGTTTTTAAATAAACTAACTCAATATATAGCCTAGGACCAAATAACATTTTAATGTTAAATAATCCTAAGTATTTGATCATTAATAAGTTAAGCCACCAGCATAAGAGATCGCATTACCAACTATATTGATAGTAGATACATAAGCTCCAATAGCTTGAGAAGCTGGTATATCTACTCAAATTGTAGGTGTTACTGCAACCTTACAAACTTTTCAGTTAGCAGCAGTTTTTTGTAATAAAATTCTAGTTGTATTCAATCATGTCCAGGAACTTGTTATAGGAGTATTTGCACCACAAGTTACATCTCATGTTATAGCTATAGCAGTACTTACTTTCATATAAATATTTCATGAATTGATTGTTCAATTTGGACCAGTCAAATCAGTAGAAGCAACTGTAATAGACCAAGCATCTGTTCACTTCAAATCCTGAGCTACAAAAGAGTTAGCTTGAAATGTACCATTTGAAGTATCTTTACTTACAGCAGTAAACGAAGAAGTACGAGAAGGTAGAGTAATACTACCAGATGTATTAAAAGTATTAGTTCCAGCAGTAATACTTAAGTTAATTTGTGAATTTTGTGCATTTGTATAAAACAAAACTCAAAAGGCAGAAGCCAAAACTACCATAGTTGTCAAAATTTTTATTTTTTTATTCATTTTAATAAATTAAATTTTTAAAAATTGTCCTAGGCTATATATTGTGTTAACGATCTATTACATTCAACATCAATCAATTATAACTAGTTTTTTTATAAAAAGCAAATTTTTATATACTTTTTTATATTTATAGATTATTATAAAAAATCTTGATTAAGTATTTCTTTTAAATAGTATTAACAATACTATTAAATAACCAAATTTTATCCAATTATAATTATAAAATGAAATTAAACCAAATAAGCTTATTTTTTATTATTATGTTATTTGTTTGATTTGGATTTTGACAATCACAAGAAGTTATTACAGATACTGGCACACAAACCGATTTGACTACACAACAAGAAACACTTACACAGTCTGACGAAAAAGAAAGTATAGATTGAAAATATGGAGTATTTTTTTGCAACGATCAAGAAGCTCCAAGCAAAGAATTACAAATCACTACTATGCCATGACAAAGCAACCAAGTTTGTTTATATTTTATAAATGACTCAAATACAGATATTCAATTAGAGATAGGTATTACAGATTGAGTTGAAATTTGATGAGAAGAAATGAGAGTTTTAGACTGTAAATTTCCAGAAAATCCTTGAACAATAAACAATTATATACAAAAAGATCGATCTTATCCTGTTGTTATACCAGCTAATACTAGAGTTACCAAATACGTAGATATAACATTTCCTATAGGTGTAGAATGACAAATTCCAGCATGTTTAATATATAGTATATTATGAGAGACCAAACCATGATGAGATATGTTTCAATTCAAATTTCGAGAATCTCGTTATTTAGATTTTTTTATTGTTTGAGAATTTACTTGAGAAAACAATATGTCTATATCCAATGTCAATTCATATCTCAATCCTGATTGACAATTGACTATAGATTGATCTATACACAATGATTCTGCTTTAAACAATTTAGCTAGTATACAGTGATCTATATCTAGTATATTTGGCTATAGCAAAGAGTTTTCTATCAATGATATCAAAATCAAAGCATGATCTTCCGCTCCTTTTAGCAACAAAGATCTCAATCTAAATAACTATTTACCTCGATACAAATGATTTTTCAATATCAAATTAGATATCACCTATAAACCATATTTCGATTTTGATATATCCAATATCAATATAGACCCCAAAACTCTAGAAGCTAAACAATTATCTTATACTACCAATTATTTTGAAATGCCTTGGATAATAATATGATGACTAGTTTTGTTTATTATATTACTCTTCTTGATATTTAGAAAACCCAAAGTAGTCTATATCCAACAAGCTACTCCACCAAATACTCCATCGCAATAAACTTATACACCATTCACTAAAATAAATCTAGAAAAATCCCAAAAAGATTTTTCCGATGTTTTTATCTATAGGAATTGTTTTAAAATTCCTATATGGCAAAATACGCTAATTGGCGTATTTTTTGGTTTGATTTAATCTAGTAATTAAATAATCTACACATAGATATTTATATATTAATTCATCCAATGAAAAACACTGTATTTGGCGTAATATTTAGCTTATTGTTATTTTTATGAATAGCTACAAATACATTTGCTCAGCCAATGCAACTATGAGATATAGATGTACAATTTTGTAATGACCAAATTATCAGCAATGAATTGGATATCACGAGTACGGCATGAGAAGAACTATCAATTTGTATCAATATAATCAATACTTCCGACCAAGACAGCACTATAAATATAGATTTTTTGGACGCCACTATTACCCAAGATGAACATCAAAACAGAGCTTGTAATGCTGCCGACAGACCCAAAACTACATTTGGAAATTTTATGTTGGATTATACAAAGATAATCCAAATACCAGCAAATTCCAATATTCAAAAAATTTATAAAATCAGATTCCCTGTATGATTTCAATGACTCAGTCACGGTTGTCTAGCTTACAATATAATTCAAGACGACGCTCAATCAAACAGCTCTATGTTGAATATAATCATACGTAAAGTCAAATTTATAGACGTTTTTGTATGAGATGCTCAGGTCAAATCACAAATCAAAATCTCATCTATTTCCACTGTCAAAAGCGGTAATATTACCAATTTTCAAATCTGACTCAAAAACATATGAAATGTAGATCAACAAGTTACTTTGACATGAATAATCTCCAATATTTTTGGATTTTCCAAAAATCTCAAACTCCAAACAAATACATTAAATATCCCCCCAAACCAAGAAATCCAAATCCAGAGCGACAATCAAGATCTAATTTTACCATTTTATAAATGATTTTTCAAAGTAAAATTTGATATTTTAAATAAACCAAATTTTGATTTTAATATCAAATCAGATCAAGCAGACATACAAAACGTAATTTTGGGATGAAAATTCCAAACATCCAAAATAATATTTTTGTTTAATATCATCTTTTTTATTGTATTAATTATATTTTT
>DJVF01000030.1 GCA_002441085.1 Patescibacteria group bacterium UBA6263 | reverse complement strand
TTAATAATAATTTTATATTTTAAATAATACTATGAGTCAAGTATATAATCTAATATCTGATTGAGACCTAAACGATGAATTGTCTTATTGTCTAAGGAATAGAGACTTAGAACAAAAATTTCTTTATATGGATGACTGAGCATATTGTTATTATAATGTAGTAGAAAAAGATAAAATTTATTATTGATCATATTCGCACAATAATTTTTTAGATTTTTGATTAAAAAATATTTTTTTAAAAAACAAAAATATAACAATTATTAGTTTATGATGTTGAAATTCTGAAATAGAATCATTTATTTTCGAAAATTTAAAAAAAAATTTCCAAATAAATTATTATTGAGTAGATTCATCGAAAAATATGCTAGAATTATCTATAAAAAGAATGAATAAAATAAAGAATATAGAAAAATATTTTATATGTGCAGATTTTTCTACTAATGAATTTAGAAGAGAACTCAGTCAATTTACTTCAGGGTCTAGTATGAGAATTTTTACTTTTTTTTCTAATACATTTTGAAATATAAATCCAAACAATATTATAGATATATTATATAATTTATTAAAAACATGAGAAAAAATATGGTTAGATGTACGTCTAAGAAGCTGAACAACAACAAAAGACGACATGAAAGATTTTGAAAAATATTACTGATATTTATGAAACAAAATATCTGAAAATCATTTCAAATTCCCATTAGAAGAAATAAATATAGATCCAAAAAAATGATTTATGTGATTGAATTCTGTAAAAATAAATCCACTAGGCGCAATAAAGTATGAATATAGCTTCACTCTCAATACAAAAACAACAATAATAATAAGAAATGAAAAAATAACTATTTTACCAAAAGAATCATTAAAAATATTAAACGTATATACATATGATCCAGATTGATTAATAAACTTTTTTGAATGACACAATTTTAAACTTATAGACAAATTCATCAACGAATGAAGATGACAGTTTTTATTTGAAAAAAAATAGATGAATTCAAAATTACTAAAATTCAATAATCAGGAAGTATATAAAGAATTTTTCAATAAATATGACTTAATAATTAGTTGCCCTATAATATTTTCAATCACATCAATAAATACATGATTTACAACATGAAATAGCTTTAGTATAATGCAAAAGCTTTGATTAAGAAATTACATATGAATAGATACCAAATCATATGATAACGACATAGAATTTATCTACAAAGAAAATATTGTAAAAGATTTTCAAAAAGCATCAGTAAATGAATTTTATCCAATATCAAGACAGGTTATAGACAAAATATGATTAAAATATAAAATATGATTTTTATCAGAATACAATCGAATAGATACACCATCAATTATATCAGATATTATAATAAGTAAATTATTAATAGACAATGAAATAAATACCCAAGATATACAAAATTTAGATATAGAAAAAACTGAACATCAAAAAACGATTAATAAAATATTTGAAACAGACAAAAAACGACTAAAAGATTTTAACTTTTTTTGATCACTAAGAAATAGTAATTATTATCTATGATTATCAATATTAAAATCCAATTCACATATTATTTCACTAGAAAAAAACTTTAATACAAATTATATAAATCTAGGTAAGAATAATTTTTTTGATAATTTAGATATGTGTTTCTATATATTAAATCCCAATATATTTAGCAAACCGATATTTCAATCTGATATTTTATTTGAAGAAGGGAAAAAAATACAAAAAATTTGAAAAAAATACAATATAGATACTAAAAACAATAATCTTGCCGAATCTATTGATAATATGAGTAAACATTATTCATTAGAGTGTTTTGAAAATCTAAGTTACCTATACAAACAAAACGAAAGATGAAACAAGTTTTTCAAAAACATGCCAATATCAAACAATTTAACTTTTGCTATATACAGAGATCAGTACAAAAATCTACTCAAGCACAATGAGATAAAAAAGATAATAAAAAAATCAATAAATAACAAAGACATAGAAATAGCAATAACCCAATCATGAAACAGAATACAAATATATTGAAATCGTCAATTAAAAATAACAAACAAAGATATAAATCAAATAAATAACTCTTTATGATACAACTTTACTCTAGATTATTCCTCCAACGAAGATTGATTTGAAGTAGATTGAGTCAAAATAGAACAGCGAAAATCAAAATGAATATTATGAGAATTTACATCCGAAAACACCATAAAAGATTTTTGATCAAATTGAATAAGTACAGAATTTTTTGATTATAAAAAAGATTGGGATAATATATTAAAAAAGAAAAAAAATTTAATCTTAGATACCATAAACAATAAAATGTTTATAAACTCAAAAAAAATGACATCTAAAGATATTCATAGTCAATCATGAACCATCGAAATATTAAAACAACTACTAAATAAGCAATGAAATGAGATATCAAATAAAGATTTATCTCCTTCAAGTTACAGTAAAAATAAAAATGAAATGATATGAAAAATTATAATACCTCTTATAAAAATATTTGAAAAAAATACTTGAGAAAAACTAAAGTTAATATGTAAATGATCTATTTATGATTTTTATATAAAACTAAATCTTCCCAACAACCCAATATCCATAATAGAGAAAATTTAATTACTTCAAAAAATTAGTTATCAAACTACAAAATTCTACCTCTCATCTACCTTCACCTATATATTCTACTCTAGAACAAAAACGATACTCTTTAGCTTCTAATCATCAACAATCTACCGGAAATGCTAACGTAGAAACAACTACTGACTCATTTCATTTTGTACAATCTAAATAATCTCCACCAGTAGTAGTTGAATCTTTATAAAATAGTCACTTTCCCCTGATTTCTCTAAAATAATTCGTATTGCCCGTATATCCAGGACAAGCGTTCCACATTCAGCCAGTCAGACACATAGCAAAGTTACGATCACTTGTCTGTATCCCATCAGACAAATCCAATTGAGCCCAAACAGGTAATTGTGTAGCTCAAGACATAAAAAAATACTCCTGTTCTCCAGTCAATCACCTTTGTAATATATAACTACCACTTCACATCCAAGAATCTTCTTCACATCCATCTGGACTATTATCCAAAGCCAAAGGATTTTTATCTAACCAACATTTCTCTCTATCTTCTTGCGTAATTAGCCAATTGGTATCTCTAATCTGATATATTCATTCTATTCATTCTCTAGCAAGATTGATAGCTATTACTCTTTGTTTTGTACCTTGTACATTAGAGAAACCATAATTTACAGCATACAAAATAGACATTAATCCAATAGATACCGCCACTATTGCAAAAATCAATTCTATCAAAGTAAATCATCTAAATAATTTCTTTTTCATTATCAAACATAAAATTTAAAGATAGTTGAAAATACTACAAAAATAATTATCAATTATATCTAAACAATAATAAACCTTTTTCAATAGCTTTCAAAAACTATGACAGAAGATATCATAATATATATTATAGTAATAATCATATGAACTATTGCAGCAATATCTTTTGCCATATGATTAGAAAAAATGATCAAGATAATTTTATGAAATTATATCTTATCTAGTATTTGTTTGGCATGATCTCAAACATTAAATATATTGATCAACTATCTAGACGCCAATCCCTGATTGAGATTTTTTGGATTCAAAAACGAAGCATTTGCCAATTTCCTCAATAACTGACAGACTACAGTAATCATGGTTATATACTTATTGCTCCTACGAATAATCTACAAAACTTCCAGAATCACTATAGATATACCTGAAGATGAAATCATCAAAAAGTCACTTTATATATTATTTGTACCACTGACAGTCATCAGTTTTATACTTACGATACAAATAGCTATCATGTGAGTCGGTATTTTTTGACAGTTGAACAATATATGAATATGAGATATTATCATCAATAATGTATATTTGCAAATTTTTATCAAAAACACCCCCATACGGATTTTCTTACATTGAATAGCTACTATATTGATTACTTCTGAATTGAAAGTAAATATAAAAACCGATATCTAATTTGACAAAACCAACATATTAGATTATAATTCCAGTATAAGATATTTTATAGTTATATATTATATATGAAAGTTGTTTACCCCAAAAATATCAAAAAAGGACTATTAAACTGAATGTCATTTCAGATATGACCTATGAATATCTCTATAGTCCAATTATTTATACTAGCTATTGGAGTCGCCATTTCGTTAGCACTTTTCAATTGATTATCTAGATGATGAAGCAAATTAATAGGTATGATAGTATGAATCATAGTATTTATAATATTTGTTATAATAGCATTTTTCAACATATCAGAACTATGACTATTACAATTTATTGCCAAATTACTTAGAAATAATGTTTTTGATTCTACCAAAAAATTTCAAAACAACTTTCCTAGAAATGACAAAGTTGAAATAAATATCAAAGAAGCCAAAGCTTGAGTACAAACTCAAAAAATAAATTATAAACTAAACAAAAACTATGATTCCAAAAAATTAGATGATATAGAAAAATCATCATTAATCTAGTATCGTTATTTCATTACTATCTTACCTTTACATTCTCATTCTTCTCATCCAAAATTTCCATAGAAAATTACTTCAACTTTACTTACGTTGAATCCATCTGGCAATCATAAGTCCAGATTTTTTATTTTAGATATATCTATATTGATTACTTTTCAAGTAGTTTCACAGACAAGATGTCAGTGAAGATTATCACTTTTTTTTATATCATAAATAGTTTTATCTGTCACCCCAGAGATTTTTTCCAAAACTCACTCATTGACCAATTCTGACAAATTTCTATATACAGTTCACAATCCCAAATATGGATAATTTTTTCTTAATTTTTTAAGAATCTGATCTGCATTGTGAGGAGCATACTTACATAACAAAAAAATTTCATTCTTGTAACGATTCTTATTCATAATATTATAATCAAAATTTTAAAACCAAAGTTTATTTAAATATTATATTGGATTTTCACTCAAAATAGTCTACCTCATCATCTTCAATATTTTCAGTTTCAAATTTTTTGGTTTCACACCCTTCACAACGTTTTACTATAGGTTCTTGTAAAATTACAGCCTGTACCAGCATATCTTCTATATTTATCAAATCCGTTTTAGCTTCTATAGGAAAAATCTCTTCAAACGCATCACTTTCTTCATCTTTATCATATTCTGGCAATATAAATTTTGCTCTATAATTGGGACAAACAAATTCCCTCTTATAAGATTTTTGACAAATATCACAAGAATCTTCTATTACACCTTGTACATCAACTAGGTCAACTAGTATTGAATTTTTATCCAAAGACTGTAATAATACAATTCAACTCAATCAGTTTTCATCTAAATTTGGCAATTGTTCAGTTGATTTTGATTCAAAAGACAATTCATCACTTTTTCATGGTTGATTAAGAAGATCTGCAACCTTTATAACAAATCATTTTTCCTTCATTGAATAAATCTATATATTAAAATATAAAACAACAAATACTATTGGTTTTTAAAATATTTGCAAATTATAAATGCTCAAAAACAACATTAAAAATATTTTTGACATAAAAACTATTAATATACTATTCAAAAGCAAAGATACTATATTTACAAATCTTCAAAAACATATCAAGTCTGATTCCAAACTACTTTTAGCTGTTTCTGGATGAGCAGATAGTATACTTATGTCTGTGATTATATTAGATTATTTCTGGACAAACCAATTTAATATAGACAATTTATATTTTATTCATTTAAATCACAAAACAAGAGATAGTAATATAAAAGACGAAAAATTTATAAAAGGTTTTTTTGATTCAAGCAATTTAATTATCGAAACTAGAAAAAACAATCTAAGCAAAACAGAAAATAATCTGAGGAATCGAAGATATCAGCAAATCCAAAAACATTCACAAAAAAATAAAATTGACTTTATATTGTTTGGTCATAATCTTACAGATCGTATAGAATCATCTTTTATGAATATGTTACGCTGATGTTCGCTACAATGATTACAAAGCATGTTACCAATCCAAGACCATCATTTACTAGAAAATAAAGTTATTAGACCATTGATACAGTTAAGCAAATCAGAGATTTTTCAAATTTGCAAAAAATACCAAATACCATATGTACAAGACGAAACAAATGATGACCCCAAAACTAGCCTCAGAAACAAAATCAGAATAAAGATACTACCTCAAATATTTAATCTATCTCACAAAAAGACTCAAACTTCCAATTCTTTTATTCAAAGTTTTCAAAAAATATATAATCAATTAGACGAAGATACAAACAATCAAGATATACTAAATGATATCAACAAATCTCCATACCGAAATTGCAAATTCTGATATGAAATAGACATTTACAAAAAACTTATTTCTCAAGAACAAATAGTATCCATACTCAAAAAACTATGAATTTATAAAAACATCAATACCAAATTTATAAATGATTTGAAAGATTTTATAACAACAAAAGACGATTGATTCAAATATTTCAATCAGACTTATTTTTGGGTTTCTCATTCCAAAGTTTTTATAATCAATGCCCCACAAAAATTTTGGACAAAAAGTATTGATAAAAAGGTATCTATAGATAGATTATGATATATAATTTTATGAAAAATCAAAGTTTATATAAACGATGAAAAATTTATTTGATCGATATTGAGATTTCCCAGATCCTGAGATAAATTCAAAAATAAAACTCGAAATCAATACTGTATCAATCAAAAAATACCAATTATTCGAAGAAATTTTATCCCAGTAGTGGAAAATAGTTGATATATAATATATGCTTTCAAAGATATTTATAACTTATAAAACCTCATGCCAAACCAAGACATTATATTATCCCAGACTCTATATCAATCTATCATAGATAGTATAGCAAGTATTATCTGATCATCTTTCCATGGAGCTGAAATTTTTATATTTTTAGTAGCGATATATATAGTAGCTATTATATTATTATGATGGCTTTATCATACCACACAAAATTTATTTAATCAAAATAAAAAAAAGTTTTTCTTTTCTTGTGATGAAATTATTTATCAATTTTCTCAAAATCAGTACCAACAAAAACACGATACAAATATAAATAATTCACTAATAAAAGAGATATTTATGTCGCAAACCAAAGATTATTTTACAGAAAAAAATTTATTCGAAAACAAAGTCAAAGAAATACAAAACAAACTATCCAAAAATATAATAAGTAAGGATAATCTATCTAAATTTTATAGATACTACAAAAATACAAAATTATATAAATTGATATCTACAACTATATGACGAATACTTACCATATCTACATTATGAATTTATAGACTATTTATGTAAACTACTTTCTAAATTACATTTCTTCTATTCTTAATTACTTTATTTTCATACTTATCCATAGCTATAGAAATCTGATTAGGTAAAATTTTTTCTTTATTTTCATTTTTAGGCAAAATAGTTTCCTTTAGTTCTCATCACTTGAGAGCTCAACTGATAGGATGATCTATAGTTTTTTTTATACTATCTTTTCTTTCATTATTTATAATTTCAGCAACCATCGAATAATCCAACTTAAATTTTAAAAATTAATTACAAATAACTAATAACTAATTAGATACAAGTTTCAACTTTAACATTACAATCTCAAAATAAAATATACAATAAGTAAACAATCACTCAAGTAATTATATTATTTTGTCAAATGTTTCTTTTTAGTTAATCACTATCATTTTGATAAAAATTTTGAAAAGATTATACTTATTATTAGTTATTTTATAAAATAAAATAAAAAATGAAAATTATCAAAAAATTATCGACAATATTCTTTGTACTATGTTTACTTATAGGTATATACGCAAATGCAGCTGATATTTATTTTAGTCCAATATATTCAGATACTAGATTCCCACCATCAGACAAGCTTCATGCATCATGTAATCATTCAGCAACTATAAGTATTGAATCAAAATGAGAAGATATAAATACAATAAACCTCGTTTTAAAATACGATCCACAAAAAATAAAAATATTAAATGTTTTGCCACAAGACAAATCCAAAACTACAAATTATAGCATAGAATATGACAAAATAATATTCAACAAAATAAGCTCTCAAAATTTTGATAATTCCAATGTCTCATTATTCAACTTATACTTCAAAAGCACAGAATCGACGACACAACATACTTTTGAATTTATAGAATGATCATACGTCACTACTAAATATTGAAGAGTCATTCCTCTAAAAAAATCTTTTACAATACAATTTGAAAAAGTCCCAGAATGTGAACCAGATATTGTTGCTCCCAAAATAGAAATGATCAAGCCTATCAACAAAACCAATTGAGTTGAGTTAGATTCTAGTTTTGTTTTTGAAATTCAAGATGATTGAAAATGAATAGACAAAAATACACTCAAATTAAGTATAAATAATCTAAGCTACTCTCCCAATGACAAAGAAGTTTCATGGAGCTGAAATCAATTTATAGTATATCCTCGTATGCGATTACCCATAAACAAAAATATACCAATATCTATATCTATTGCAGACAAACAAAAATATTGATGAGCAAATACTCAAACACAAACCTTTGAAGTCAAGACAGCAACATGAGTTGTTTTGGAAAATTATATAGATCCATTAAAAATAAGAGAACTTTCACAATGATACAAAAATTTTCGCTGAACACAAAGAGAATGTTGATTTATATCCAATATATATATCAAAGAATCTTGAATAAATCTGATTTTATCCAAATCTATTCTACAAAAATTAGGATGTCCAATCCCAACAGAATGACAAACTATACAGAATATAGATAATCCTACAGATACAATAGTAATTGAAAAAATAGAGAAAAAAAGTTATATATCAGTTTTTGCTGTGATATGATGGTTTTTGTTTGTTGTAACTTTCTTATTGAAACTTCACTATCGACATTGATTCTCTAAACACAAAAAGATAGTAGAACAATTCAAAAAATTACATTTAGATTAAACAGATAAATTAGAAATTTTTTTGATCAAATAATCAAAAGCTACTTTGACAGACTTATCTTGGAAAGATATCTGATTGACAATATATTTTGCCTGATCAGAATATTTTTCTATAATAGATTTTACAAAATCTATAGCTCAACTCGATTGAAACATTTTTTGAAGAATTTGAATCTTTTCTTCTGTCAATGATTTACCCAGAGATTCACGAAGAATTTTTTTATCCTCTTCTGATCAATTTTTAAATATATAGTTGGTAAAATAAGTTTGCTGTCATTCTTGTACATCAGAAAAAATACGCTTATCTGTCTCAGTTCATAATATGTCTTTCAAGTCATCTCTAATCTGAAATGCCATACCCACACAGTCTCACAATTCTTTGATCAAATCCAAGGTTTTGGGATCTGTTCAGACCAAAACAGCACCAGTCAACATAGGTCTAGTGAAAGTATATGAGGCAGTTTTATATTTATTTTTTTTATCAATCAATCATTCATTAGCCTCTTCTCCAGTCATCATATGTACATCTATCATCTGCCCTAATATAACTTCTTCTATCATATAATGGACATTTTGTCTAGCTGCATAGAGTAAACTCTCATCAAAATCATGATTTTGATACCACAATTCATATACTCGAGACAAAAGTAAATCTCAAACCAACAATGCCTGAGACCAAGCTATATGCATATCTTTTTCATCCAAAAGTTTATGAGTATAGTGATGCATAGTAGCTACGTTGTGTCTCTTGTCTGATTTATCTATTATATCATCATGGATCAATGCCATACTATGAAGCAATTCAAAAATTACTCCAAAACGCATTATCGCTTCTTGATTTTTTCATCCAAGTCATTTATAGGTCAAATACAAAACATATGGCCTAATCCTCTTTCAACCAGAAAACATAAAAACATGAATATAATCAATTATTTTGTTTAATTTTTCATGATCCAATAATTTTTTTGAATCATTTATCTTTTTCTGTACATATTCACTCAAAATACTATCAAATATAATTTTAAACTCTGCTAAATCCATATAATCCAAATATCTATATAAATACTGAGATATAATATATTTATTTTATATTTTTTTTCAAACTAATAAATTTTTGTCAAAAATATTTTTGACAAAACTATTGCAAATAGTGTAAAAAACATTATATCCAAAAGACTCAACATATAATTTAATATTTTATACACACGATGATACAAAGAATTAAAACCTTTACCAACCTATGATTACAATGATTTGAGGTAATAGTAGAGGCAGACTCCAATAGAGCTCTGCCAGGCATAGAGATTATATGACTACCAGATGCTGCCATCAAAGAATCCAAAGAAAGGATCAGGGCAACATTTCGTAGTATAGCTACCGATCTACCCAAAAGAAAAATTATTTTAAACTTAGCTCCCAGCGATATCAAAAAAATCTGAACAAGTTTTGATCTACCAATGGCAGTAGCTATATTACTATTGGTTTATGACTGACATATCAAAAACAATGAAATTGTAAACAATTCACTTTTTTTCTGAAAATTATGATTAGATTGATCTGTCAAAAGAGTAAACTGACTTTTACCATCAGTCATATCTGCCATCAAAAAATGATATAATCAATTTTTTATCCCACAAGAAAATATTTACGAATTAGAATACATCCCCAATATTACAATCTATCCTATCCAAAATTTCCATGAAATATTGGAATTTTTTATTAATTCCAAAGATATAAACAAAATCACAAGCCCTCAAAATATAGAAAATTTATACTTATCAAAAGATAATTTTGAAATAGATTTT
This sequence comes from Patescibacteria group bacterium UBA6263, assembly GCA_002441085.1. GTDB lineage: Bacteria > Patescibacteriota > Gracilibacteria > Absconditabacterales > Absconditicoccaceae > UBA6263. Next base: position 34,342 of record DJVF01000030.1, on the reverse strand, counting down.
GAATATATCAAATGACAAATATTTGCCAAAAGAGCTCTAGCAATTGCTGCGGCATGATTGCACAATCTCATCATGGTATGAGCTCCAGGATCTGGCAAGACCATGCTATCCAAGGCTTTGCAAAGTATATTACCACCACTTGGGTTTGAGGAAATACTAGAAGTGAGTCAGATTTATTCTGTAGTTTGAAAATTAAATAAGGATTCACCACTAATTATTCAAAGACCATTTAGACAGGTCCACCATACGGCTTCCAAAATATCAATAATTGGATGAGGATCTTCCCTCACACCATGAGAAGTCAGCCTAGCTCACAAATGAGTTTTATTTTTTGATGAGCTCACAGAATTTCCCAGAGAAGTCCTAGAAGTATTGCGTCAACCCATAGAAGACAAAACAATAAATATTTCCAGAGTAGCAGGCACTATCCAATATCCAGCCAATTTTATGTTTGTGGGTTCTATGAATCCATGTAAATGCTGATATTACAAAGATCCAGAAAAAAATTGTACTTGCAATATCCACGATATACAAAAATATCAAAACAAAATATCTTGACCACTATTAGATAGGATAGATATGATTATGGAGATTCCTCGTGAAAATATAGATAAAATATTAGACAAAGTATCATACGAAAGCTCATCTAGCATCAGAGAAAAGGTTATCAAAGCCTGGACTATCCAACAAAAAAGATTTGAAAATATCTGAATATATACCAACGCTCAAATGTCATCCAAACATATCCAAGAATTTATTGATCTAGATAGCTGATCCAAAGATTTTCTATCACAAGCAGCCAACAAACTCACATTATCACCTAGAGTCATTCATAGGATGATCAAACTCGCAAGGACAATAGCAGATATGCAATGAGATCAAAATCTCACAATACAACATCTAGCAGAAGCTATGCAATATAGATCCAAAACTATGTTTATAAGCCAAGAATAAATTTATAATCAGTAAATATTATTAGATATAGTTTCTATAATTTTAATAGTTTTTAAATGCCTTCACAACTTGTTTGAGTCACATTAACAACATAAAAATATAAAAACAAACTCATAGCGACCGGGAACCCTTTAGGGGGGAGCTATATGGAATTACCACTAATAGAAAAATATATTTAAATAACTAGCCTGTAAAAATATTACGAGTTTTGTGAAGGCTAGATTTTTTTGCTGACTTTTTTTCATTGATAAAAAAAGTCAGTCGTCGTCTGGGGGCGAAACCCCTAGTAAAAAAATTAAAAAAAATCCTCAGCCAAAAAAGCAAAAGGATTTTGTTAAAATGATTTTTTCTTATACCGAAATGTCGGCCTTAATGTGCGGATGCGGATCATACCCCACAAGCTGAAAATCTTCAAACTTAAATCCAAATATATCCTTCACATTAGGATTGAGTTTCATTTGAGGTAATGACCTGGGTTGACGGCTTAATTGAAGCCTAGCTTGCTCCAAGTGATTTGTATACAAGTGAGTATCTCCACTTGAGATAATAAATTCTCCCAACTGCAAATCACAAACCTGTGCAATCATCATAGTCAACAAAGCATAAGATGCAATATTAAACGGTCCTCCCAAAAACACATCCCAACTCCTTATATACATCTGACAACTCAATTTATTTTCAGCAACATAGAATTGATACAGAAGATGACATGGCGGCAACGCCATATAAGGGATAGCGGCCACATTCCAAGCAGACACAATATGTCTTCTTGAATCAGGGTTGTTTTTAATAGAGCTGATAAGATCTGAAATCTGATCGATATGACCACCTTCATAATCTTGCCAAGATCTCCATTGAGCACCATACACAGGGCCAAGATTACCAAATTCATCAGCCCATTCATTCCATATCGTTACTTTGTTATCATTAAGATACTTTATATTAGTATCTCCACGAAGAAACCAAAGTAACTCATAAATAATGGAGCGAAGGTGTAGCTTCTTTGTTGTAACAAGAGGAAATCCCTCAGCAAGATCAAATCGCATCTGGTGACCAAACACACTTAGTGTACCTGTTCCTGTACGATCTGTCTTTTTAACACCATTAGTTAAAATATGGTCCAACAAATTTAAATACTGTTTCATAAGATTTAATTTAAATTGTTTTTATTTTTATATAACAGTATCATTATTATATATTTTATATAAATTGTAAAGACATTTTTTTATTTTAAATAATTATGCAAAGTCTCTTAATACAAAATTCAACAAAAAGTTGAAAAAATAATATTTTAATATAATATATATACTATATATTTATATATTCATACACGAAACAATGAAAAAAAGATATTTAATCATCGCTATACTAAGCTCTATGTTTTTTTTATGATTAACTAGATGAGCATCAGATTCTCTATTAGATTTTATCAATCAATTATGAGAAAATATAGAATTTGGATATATTACAGATATAGTTGAAGTAGAAGATATAACTGACTCACAAATCAGCTTCAAATCACCATTTATATTAGATTGATCTTGATCTAAAATTAACAAATATAGAATAATGTATAGTCCCAAATCTTTGGATGAAATGACAGATGACGCAAGTCTGCTCAATCAAAGTATGGAAAAACAATTTACTATAACCAACACATCTACTAGCACATTTAGTATCAATCTAAACAAAATATCCGACAATCTTTCTGGAGATAAAATATATTATGCTCTAATAATACCAGAAGATTCCAATTGAATATTTTGAAATCTATCCAATGAAATATGTTTCAAGTTAGATGAAAAAATATATTGAGAATGAAATGATTGTATAAATTGAAACTGAATAAGCATGAAGGAAACTCATAATGCATGAGCAGATATGTCCTTGGCTAATATATCTTTTACTAGAAATTGAAATACAATCACCCTTAGATGGATAGCAATAGAGTGAAGTGATGAAGTAGAGTTGTTTTTATTTAATTGGAGCACCAATCAATATACCAAACTAGCAACTGTAGATATCATAGATGAAGAATATTCTTTTACAACAACTAGAAATTGAGAACATAGAGTCAAATTTATACCAGATAATGGATGAACCGAACATATATATACTTTCCAAGTATCATGAATATGAACTACCCCACCACCTCCACCATCAACACCATGAGTACCAAGCGTACCCAAAGTATGACCTACAGAAAACATAATAGCTTTACTTATTTTGACATTTGCAATCTATTTCATTTATAGAAAAGCCAAAAGACAAAGCTAAATAATAATTTACAATTCAACACCTGACTGACGACAGGTAAGTTTTAAAATTTACAATTTTTCAAATGTATAGTGATTTTGAAAATAAAAAATTAATTATAAAATATAATTCTGATTGAATTATTCTTTCAGACTGACATGAACGAAATAAGTCAATAAATACACAAGAACAGCTTTTTGATATTTTACATACAGCAAAACACAATTTTTCTGATCAAGAAATTGTATCTATGAAAAATCATATGTGAATAGACCTACCTACTTCTATTCAAAAAATTATAGAAAATGAATTGGTTTTTGAGACATCTAGAGCATGAGGTCATGGTTGACAAAATGTAAACAAAGTAGAAACCAAGGTCCAATTATTTTTCAATATACAAACATCCAAATACCTTGATCAAGCACAAAAAGATTTAATTATCTTTTATGCGCATCCCAAACAATTACACCACGACAATTCTACAATACAATTTCAATCTCAAAAGACTAGAGATCAAGCCAAAAATAAACAAGAAACAATCAAAGAATTTAGCAGATTTTTAAATGATGCTCTCACCCCAGACAAAGAAAGAATAGACACACAACTACCTCCACATAAAAAACAAGAAAGGGTGGAAAGTAAAAAAAAACATTCCAAGAAAAAAACCAACAGAAAACCAATATCAATAGATTAAATTATCTGATTAAATATTTTCTTTTGAGCGTCTATATAAATATATCCTTCAGCGTCAATTTTGATTACTGACTATTTTATATGGTTTATTTTTTTTAAATTCAAAAGAGGCAGATATCACAATACATTCATTTGTAATATTTTTAAACAACCGAGATTCTATATAAACTAGTTGCTTAGGCAAAAGAAAGAGATAAACATAATCATATTTTTTGAGATCAGCTTCAAAAAAGTTTTTCCAATACAAATCTACTTTAGATTTTTTTATTTTATTCCAAAACCATCACCAAACAATAGCAAAAAAGTTTATATCATAGCCATCTCACAACAAATCAAATTCTGATTCAAAAAATCTCAATGCTTTGGCACTTCCACATCCCAAATCCACTATTTTTTTTCATCTATGCAAATCTAGTCATTTTATCAGTTTCAAATCACTATCAAAACTAGATACAAATGGAGCTTTTTTGCCAGGAACAAAAAAAGACATTATCATATAAGCATTATACCAAAGTACCAATGCCACAAAAACAAAAACTATAATCAAAAGCAATATTTCTTTATACATATTTAAATTAATTATTATAAAACCAGATTCACTATATATATTAAAGCATGCTTTTACAATTCAATTAGCATCTAATTTGACAAATTCAATTTAAAGAATAAAATATACATTATATAATAAATAATTACTCTATAAATATATATATATGAAAAATTTTATTCCAATAGATAATACAAACAAACCAGAAACCCAAATGGAAGAAATTTTTGTAAATACACAATCTACAGAAAATTTTGAAAACATAAATAAAGAAAAAGCCGAAACAAAATTAAATCAAAATAAAGAAACACAAAAACTTAAAGAAAATTTACTAAAAAAAGATAATGAAAATAATTTTTCTGAAAGCGAAATATTAAAATCAACTAATGATAACGAAACAACAGAAAATAAATGACGATTAATTTTCAAAAAAAACTTTGAAAAAGATTGATTCCCTAAATTCAGAAAATGATTAGATGATATGTTACAAGCATGAATTATATCACAAGCAGAAAAAGATCAAATAATACAAGATCTAAAAGATCCTGAAGTACGTGAATCAATAAAAACACGAATGTCCGTACGATGAGTATCTACTGGTTATACATTAATCAATTTTTTTACCGCTACTCCTCTAGCAGCTATATTATGACCAACAGCACGAGCATGATTGATTGTTTTTGTAATTATGTATATATTAAAGAGATTTATAATTAATTGAGTTGTACAAGTTACCGGTAAATGATTAGAAAAAAAATGATACATAAGTAATATGTCGATGGTTCCGATAATTTGAGAACACGCTACTCTAATAGAACTTTATAAAAAGCACCCAACAGCTGCAAAATATTTTTTTGCTTTCAGAAGAACATTAAAAAAGCAAAAAAAATTTAATAAAGAAACAAATCTAGAAATTAAAAATAAAAATTTAGAAAAACGAAAAAACTGAGTAGAAAAAGAAATTAAGTGGTTGGAAACTCAAAGCAATCGCTGGATTAAATTAAATAGTTCTATAGACAAACAAGCAGTCAAAACAAAGGTCTGATTTTTAAATCTTTTTTGAATTAATAAAAACTAATTCACAAATACCAAATTTTCTCTTGATTTTTTTTATAGCATCTATATAATGTACGTGCTACATTAAAAATTAACTAATTTCAAATTAGAAGATTACAAATTTAATAATATCAATAATTAGTTAATCAATTAATATTTTAATTTTTTAACAGTATTAGAAAATGGCAAAAGTTATTTGAATAGATCTATGAACAACCAACTCCTGTGTCTCATATATGATGTGAGACAAATCTGAAGTAATCGCAAATGCAGAGTGAAACAGAACTACACCATCTATAGTTTATATCAAATGAGATGAATTATTGGTAGGTGAAATGGCAAAAAGAAAAGCAGTATTAGAACCCAAAAACGTAGTCTATGAAGTCAAAAGATTTATCTGAAAAAAATATTCTGAAATCAAAGCTGATTTAAAAAATATTCCTTATGATGTCAAAGAATGATCAGATTGATGAATATTGATAGTCATAGATGGCAAAGAATACAAACCAGAACAAATATCAGCTTTTATCTTAAAAAAATTGAAAGAAGATGCTGAAAAATTCTTGGGAGAACATATTACTCAAGCAGTAATTACAGTCCCTGCATATTTTAATGATTCTCAAAGAAATGCTACCAAAGCTGCATGAGAAATTGCATGACTCAAAGTAGAAAGAATTATCAACGAACCTACAGCTGCAGCATTAGCATACGGTGAATGAAAAAATAAAGATGAAAAAATAGCTGTATTTGACCTATGATGAGGTACATTTGATATCACAATATTGGAAATCTGAAGTGAATGAACATTCCAAGTGTTATCCACCAGTGGAGATACTCATCTATGATGAACAGATTTTGATCAAAGAATTATCGATCATATAGTAGATAATTTTCAAAAAAAAGAAGGTATAGATCTCAAAACCAATGCAATGGCTATGCAAAGGATAAAAGACGAAGCTGAAAAAGCCAAAAAACAATTATCAGCAGTCGAAAGGACAGAAATATCTATTCCATTTATTATCACATGATCAGATTGATTGCCTAGAAACTTAGAAGACAGTCTAACTAGATCACAAATGGAAAATATTTCCAAAGATCTTATACAAAGATGCAAAACTCCAGTCAAACAAGCTTTAGAAGATTCCAAATTGAGTACTAGTGATATCAATGAAATCATATTGGTTGGATGATCTACTAGAATGGCATTTGTACCCAAATTGATAAAAGAAATTTTTGATAAAGATGCCAAAGCTACTGTCAATCCAGACGAGTCTGTATCACAATGAGCTGCCATACAATGATGAATTATACAATGAGATGTCAAAGATATATTGCTTTTGGATGTTACTCCACTTAGTTTATCTGTAGAAGTAGAATGATGATTGGCCCATGTTATGATACCTAGAAATACTACTATACCAGCCAAAAAATCAAATATTTACACTACAGCAGCAGATAATCAATCTGCAGTTACAGTACACGTAAGTCAATGAGAAAGACAGTTTGCCAAAGACAATAAATCTCTATGAATGTTCAATCTAGAATGAATACCTATGATGAGAAGATGACAACCTCAAATAGAAGTCACATTTGATATAGATGCAAACTGAATACTCAAAGTCACAGCACAAGAAAAATCAACAGGTAAAAAACAAGATGTAACTATACAGTGAGCTACCAATATATCTGACGAAGAAATTGCCAAAGCAAAAGAAGAATGAGAAAAGTTTGCAGAAGAAGATCGCAAAAAGAGAGAATTAGTAGAATCCAAAAATACTTTGGAAGCTCTACTTTATCAGATAGAAAATATGATGTCCGAACAAAAAGACAAAATACCTGATGAAGAAAAAGAAACCATAAACAAACTTATAGCAGATTGAAAAGCTATAAAAGACAAACCTGACGTAACCAAAGAAGAACTCGATACAGAGATAGATAGAATAAACAAAGAATTTCAAACTCTATTCCAAAAATATCAAGCTTCACCATCTTCTCCTACACCAAATCCTGACGAAGAAATACCAGATCAATCATGAGAAAATAAAGATTGAGAGACTGTGGAATGAGAAGTGATAGATGCAGACAAATAAAAATAACTAATTTTTTAAAAAAATCTCCGACAAAAATCGGAGATTTTTACTAATAGTTTTAAGGTATTTTGTATACCATAGCATTGATGTTCATTCCTGCTCCAACAGAAGCAAAAACAAGAATATCTCCACTTTTGAATTCATGTCCTTCAATCTGACCTTTTGAAATAAGATCAAGCAGAGTAGGCACAGTAGCAACCGATGAATTCCCAAATTCATGGATTGTCATCGGCATTATATGCCAAGGAATTTCTTTTACTCCATAAAGTTTACACAAGCCTTCCAAGATAGCATTATCCATCTTTTCATTTGCTTGATGAATAAGGAGTTTTGAAACATCTTTTAAATCCAATCCTGCTTTATCCAAAGTTTCTTTAACAACTTCTGGAACATAACGAAGTGCATACTTATACAAAGTATTGCCATTCATTTTTAGAAAGAGTTCATCTCCAAAGTAATTTGGATTATAGGATGGGCCCATCCACAAAAGCTTTGAATACTGCAGAGTGTCAGATCTAACAGCATGAGACAAAATACCCACAGAATCTTCAAATTCAAAGGAATTCAAAATTGTAGCACCAGCACCATCAGCATAAATCATACTATCACGATCGTGTGGATCACAAACTCTTGATAATGTTTCAGCGCCAACAATCATAACTCTCTTAGCGTCGCCAGAACAAATCAAATAATCGGCCATAATCACCCCCTGCAACCAACCTGGACATCCAAATGGCAAATCCATAGCAACACATTTAGGATTTCGAATACCAAGTTTATGCTTTATACGGGCAGCTAAACTAGGTACAAAATCTGATTTACGATTATCATATTTGACATCCCCAAAATTGTGTGCAAAGATAATGTAATCAAGCGTTTCTGGATCAATTTCAGAAGATTCCAATGCATTCTTCGCAGCATAATAACCAAGATCAGATGCTACATGATTTGTACTTGCATACCTACGAGATTCAATTCCCGTAATATCGAGAAACTTTTGTACAATCTCCTCATTTTTTTGAGGAAACAAATTTCCATCAGCATCATAAAACTTGTTATCAAGAAAAGCTGAATTAGAAACCTGATTGCTAGGAATATAAGAACCAGTTCCCACAACAATTGTTTTAATTTTTGAGTTCATATCTTTTATTTTTATTTAACCATAAGATATATATTATATCAACAAAGTCAATAAATATTTTATAGCAAAATAATTTAAAATATTCAAAGTTTATCTTGCATCTTTTATTCACATCTATAACTATTATTTATCCAAATCATGGATAATGTTTTATACTATTTAAAAATCATACAATGAAAACGACAACAATAGCTGAAATTTATAAAGACTATGAAAAGTTGATAAATAATAATCTCAATATAAATTGACGAGTGAGGACAATCAGAGACAGCAAAACATTTGGATTTATAGAATTAAATGATTGATCTTATCTCAAAAATCTCCAAATAGTTTTTGAAAATGACTTAAATAATTTTGATGATATTTGTAAACTCAGCGTATGAAGTGCCATATCTGTCCAATGAGAATTAGTGCCATCTCAATGAAACAAACAAGCTTTTGAACTCAAAGCTACCAAAATAGAAATAGTCTGACATTCTACACCAGATTTCCCATTACAAAAAAAACGTCATAGCTTCGAATACCTCAGAGAGATAGCGCATCTCAGACCCAGATCCAATACTTTTTCTGCAGTATTTAGAGTGAGAAGCCTACTCTCTTTTGCTATTCATAAATTTTTTAATGAACAATGATTTATATATGTACATACTCCTATTATCACAGGAAGTGATTGTGAATGAGCAGGTGAAATGTTCAAAATTTCAACATTAGATTTTCTCAATATGCCCAAAACAGATGATTGAAAGATAGATTATTCAAAAGATTTTTTCGGTAAAGAAGCTTCACTTACAGTGAGTGGACAACTCAATGCTGAAACCTTTGCTCAATCATTCGGCAAAGTTTATACATTTTGACCTACCTTTAGAGCTGAAAATTCTAATACTACCAAACACCTATCAGAATTTTGGATGATAGAACCAGAAATAGCATTCGCAGATCTAAATGATGATATGAAACTATGAGAAGATATGCTAAAATATGTTTTCAAATATGTCTTGGAAAACGCAGACGCAGAGATGGATTTCTTCGCTCAATTTATCAATACAGAAGTAAAGACTAGATTACAAAATTTGGTCAATTCAGATTTTGCTAGAGTGACGTATACAGAAGCGATTGAATTACTCAAAAAATCCTGACAAAAATTTGAATATCCAGTTGAATGGTGAGTAGATTTACAGACAGAACACGAAAGATATATCTGTGAAAAAATATATAACGGTCCAGTTTTCTTGACCGACTATCCCAAAGAAATCAAAGCATTCTACATGAGACTCAATGATGATGGCAAAACAGTAGCTGCTACAGACTTATTGGCGCCTGGAGTTGGAGAAATACTTGGATGATCACAGAGAGAAGAAAGACTAGATGTCTTAGAAAAGAAAATCACAGATATGTGAATGGAGCTAAAAGATTACCGACGATATCTAGAACTTCGCAAATATGGAACTACTCCACACGCAGGATTTGGAATATGATTTGAAAGATTGATGATGTATATCACTTGAATGGAAAATATCCGTGATGTTATTCCTTTTCCTAGAAGTCCTAAGACTTGTGAGTTTTAATTTTTTAAAAGGATTTATTTTCTAAAAATAATCTAATGAATATATTAATATGAATATGAAAATTATTAATCCTAATTATAATTATTTTATTAGCTCAATTATTCTTAGTCGACCCAATAACAAATAAAATTTATGAATATCGTTTAAAAAGAAAGGAAGAAGAAGACAAAGAGTTAAAAGAAAAAATAGAATTTGAAGTAAAAAAACAATTAATAATAAATAAAAAACTCTGATTTAAATAAATAAATGTTTTTGGAAAATATAATTATATATTATATAATCTCATAGCAATGCATACTTTTTCATCACTACAAATATTACATAGATAGCAAGTTTGTTGCGCAACGCGTCGATTTGCGCAACTTGAGTTTTTGCCTACTTTTGAGTCAAGTCAAAAGTAGGTCCAAGCGAAGCGAATAAAAAAGAGATTTCTCCACTTCCCACGGAGTACTCCGTGGTTCGGTCGAAATAACAGTAAAAAAGCAATGACTTTTAGTCTTTCCACCCGGGGTTTAATATACATCACAAAATAACCCCGGGTGGTAATAAAGTAAAAACGCATTTAACCCTTAACACATATACCTATGCCAACAGCAAAAAAAACAACTAAAAAACCTACAAAAAAAGAAACAATTAAAGAAGTTGTAAAAGAGACTTGTTGCAAAGAAGAAGTCAAAAAAAACCTTTTCAAACACCACGGCAAAGACAGTGGAATGTGAACAATTTATTTCTTATGATTTGTCTGAGCAGCAATTTACTTTATCTGACAAGCGACATCATTTTGAATCTGAGTCCTAGCATTTCTCAAAGCTATTATTCGACCAGTATTTCTAGTTCATGGCTTACTTAAATTTTTATGATTATAATATAATGAAAATATTAAACTTTCCAGAAAGGAGACAAACCTATAACTACGACTGCGGAGCTTCGGCAATACAGTCAGTTTTGAATTATTATTGAATAGATGTTAGAGAAGATATTATTATAAAAATTGCTAATACTACTAAAGATGGTACCTCTATAAATGGAATTGAAAAAGTAGCAAATAAATACTGACTAAAAACTGATGTGCAAAAAATGACTATATCAAAAATTAAAAAATACATAGATCAAAAAATTCCTGTAATAGTGGTTTTACAAGCTCGAACTGAAAAAAAACATATAGATCGAAAAAATGATTGGGATGATTGACACTATGTCATAGCTATATGATATGATCATGAAAAAATATATTTTGAAGATCCTTCTTCTATATACAGGACATATTTGATCAATAAAGAGTTTAAAGATAGGCGACATGACGTAGATATAGATTGAAAAAAATATCTGCATTATTGAATAGTAGTTTATGGCAAAGATCACAAATACAATTTAAAAACCAATATCCATATGGACTAGATTTATTTATAGTAAAAATAACATGGCCAAATCATTCGGTATCGCTGTAAAGTGAATAATCAGAAATCCTGAAGGTAAATATTTGATACTTTTCAAAAGCAGTCAAGAAGACATCAATCCAAGTGACTTTGATTTGCCTGGATGAAGAATACAACGATGAGAAGAGTTGGAAACAGCTCTAATAAGGGAAGTAAATGAAGAAACCTGAATAGAAATCAAAATAGAAAAGTTTACCAGACGACGATCGTTTACTCAATGAGATTTGCATATTATATGAGTCACATTCCTTGCTGTTTGTAAAGATCGAGAATATCTAATACTTAGCTGAGAACATGATTCATTCAAACGAAAAACCAAAGATGAAATACTAGATTGAAAATATCCCACTCGACTCAAAGAAGAATTTAANNTAAAATGTTAGATTTTTTAATATGAAAGGAATTAAATATATTTTACGAGATTTCGGCTGAGTAGTAATCAGATGGAAATACCAACAAAAAATATTTCACAAAACCTCCAAGTTATACAAAATACCATTAGAGCAAATGACTCCAGTTCTTTCTCCATATATAAACAAACTCAGAAGATGAGAAATCAGCGAAAAGGCACTCCGAAAAAACTTTTGTAAACAAATACAAAAACCAATCCATTCACAAACCAATCAAATATTACATCAAACCGTAAGTAAAAGTATATTAAATCATAGCATCATCAATCTAGTCAAAAAACTTTCAAAAATATGATACAAAAATATGGTTTTATCAGATACTGTAAAATCACACAAAAATTATATAAAACAAAAATGACGATACAAAGATTTCGACAATTTAGTATTCTCCTGCGATATATGATTGAGTAAACGAGATGACATACAAAATTCGACCACAAAATTTTTTGATTACGTACTTAAAAAATACAAAATCAAACCAGAAGAAGCTATTTTTATAGATGATAAAGAAGATAACTGTAAAGTAGCAAACCAACTATCAATAAAAACTATAACAGCCCAAAATACACGCCAAACTATCAAAGATCTAAAAAAAAGGTTAAAAATTTAATTTAAACAAAAAACTCACAAACATATAAAACACCAATCACCAAATTAAGGCTAAATAAAAAATTTATAAACTAAATACAAACAATGAAACAAATTATCTATATCCACTGATGAAACGTATTCCCAGATGAAAATACTCTAATAAAAGTTCTTGAATCTTGGACTTATGATCCTCAAAGAGAAAAAAGAAAAAAACGAGGAAATCGGATAGCAGAATCTCTAAAATCAGAATATGATTTTTTTAGACCATCAATGCCCAATGAATTAAATGCATCTTACAAAGTATGGAAACTTCGATTTGAAAAAGTTCAAAGTATAATCAATAATGAAGATCTCATATTGATATGACATTCACTTGGTTGAATGTTTCTAATCAAATATATCTGAGAAAACTGATTCCCCAAAAAAATTAAACAACTACACCTAGTTTCTGCAGTATTCGATGAAAGTGATATGGATGACGATGAAAAATATTCATGAGATTTTGCTTATAGTCCAGATATAATCTCAAATTTAGAAAAATATTGCGATCAGATTTTTATCTACCACTCTACCGATGATGAAGTAGTGCCTTATTCACATGCACAAAAAATCAAATCATATCTACCCAATGCAAAACTCATTACATTACATGATAGATGACATTTCAATCAAGACACTTTCCCAGAAATTTTGGAAAACATCCTAAACTCATAACAATTCTAACGCATATATTTGGCGAAAGATGCGTAAAGCTACAAAGACCGCTTCGACTAAGCAAACCAGGTCGCATCCCGTAGTACTACGGGACCGTCTTGTGCGACTTGCTTTTCCTGCCTGTCGTCAGACAGGTTTATCCAGTATTTTTGCATCAAGGCAAAAATATTGGTCCTAGGGTTTGGGCCTGCCTGTCGCCTGCCTGACGCCAGTCAGGGCAGACAGGGGCAGGAAAAGCCCCATAAAGAACATTTATAAATCCTCCACCCCGACCATTCCGGACCCCCTCCTTTATCGACGAGGCAAAACAAAATAATCAAAAAATAAGATTACTTCTTAGTTAGCAATTACAATTTTATCCCAATGAATAGACATTAAATATTAAAGCAAATTAACTAAAATTAATGTTTCCTTTCATTGTAGACTCTCCAATTTCATCATCTTTTTGAATTTCTTTTTTTTCTGAAATTATTTTAACTGGCTTTGCAAATACATCACCATCTTTCATAGTCAAAGAAACCTTCTCTCTTTCCAAATCTATCTCCAATACTTTTACTTTTACTCTTTGCCCTACTTTGACTACATCAGTTGGGTTAGTCACAAAATAGTTTGCCATCTGTGATTTGTGGACTAATCCATCACTATGCAAACCTATATCTACAAATGCACCAAAATCAGTCACATTTCTAACTACTCATTCCAGTTGCATTCCAATTGTCAAATTTTTTATATCTACGATATCACTAGCAAAACATGGAGCTTCCAATTCTTCCCTAGGATCTAATCATGGTCTTTGAAGTTCTTTGATCACATCCTTCATAGTTTCTAGTCATATTAAATATTTTTCAGAAAATTGAGAGATTGCCACGTCGTTAATTTTATTCTCTCCTCGCAATGACAGGTTCATAGGCAGTTTAATATCTTTCTTTTTGATTCCAATTTCTTTTTCTATAAATTCATAGACTTTCTTGTGTATTTCTGGATGTATTCCAGTTTCATCCAAAATCTCTTTTCATCATTTGATCCTCAAAAATCATATCGCTTGTTCATAAGCTTTGGGTCACAATCATTTCACTTTTTTTATTTGCGCTTTACTTGTAAATTTTCCATTAGCATCTCTATATTCTATTACATTTTTTGCTACAGTCTCACTAAGTCATGCAATATATTGAAGCAAAGTATAACTAGCCGTATTTACATCTACACCCACACTGTTTACTATATCTTCTACTTTCTCTTCCAGTTTTTCTTTGAGATATTTTTGATCGACATCATGTTGATACTGTCATACTCATATTGATTTAGGATCTATTTTGGTAAGCTCTGCCAATGGATCTTGTACTCTATGAGCAATACTAATCGCTCCTCTAATAGTCACATCCAAATCTGGATATTCATTTTGTGCAAGTTTAGAAGCGGAATATACAGACGCACCAGATTCAGAGGTTATCATGTATTTCACACTTAATTTATATTTTTTGATAAATTCATTTACGATTTTTTCAGACTCTCTAGACGCAGTACCATTTCATATCACAATCAAATCTATTTTATACTGATCAACTAATTTTTTTAGAGTTTCTCGAGCTTCTTGAACTTTATTTTGAGGCTCAGTGGGATATATAACTGTTTTATCCAAAAATTTTCCAGTCTGATCCACAACAGCTAATTTACATCCAGTTCTAAATGCAGGATCAAAACCAAGTACTGTCATTCATTTGATAGGTGGAGTCAAAAGCAAATTTTTGAGATTTTCTCCAAATACTTTGATCGCTGCTTCATCAGCCCATCTATTTTTATCTGATCTAAGCTCTCTTTCTAACGAAGGCATAAGTAATCTTTTCAATCAATCTTGTAAAGCTTCTTCAAGATAATTTATGCTAGTTCCATATCATTTAGGTACAAAAAACTTTTTTGTATCTTCCCATATTTTGTCATCTCCAAAATTTAGTTTCAGACTCAATTGTTTTTCTTTTTCTGCTCTACATACAGCCAGATACGCATAAGATGGTATCTCTGATAATTTTTTGGAATAATTTGCATATACTTTGTAAGTTCAATTTTCTTCAAAAGTTTTTGTAGCTTTGGTTTCAAGTACTGCAAAATTTTCTTCTCTAGTTTTGATTTCTTCTCTCAAATCTGCATGGTCAGATACATCTTCTGCAATTATATCCTTGGCTCATCATATAGCTTCAGCAATATCTTTGACACTAGTCTTGATATCTCAAGTATCCTTGATAAACTTTTCAGCCTCAAGTTCAAAATCTTCTTTGCTAAGCAAAGCTTTACGCAAAATATCTGCCAATGGTTCAAGTCATTTAGCTTTAGCTATGGTGGCTTTGGTATTCTTTTTTTCTTTGAATGGCCTATAAAGATCTTCTACTCTAGCTAAAGTTTCTGCTTCCATTATTTGTTTTCTGAGCTCGTCTGTCATCAATCATTTTTCATCTATCAGACGAATCACATCAGCTTTTCTAGCCTCCAAATTTCTAGTATAACTATACAAATCATTAAAATCTCTCAGCTGCTCATCAGTCGCTCACTGTGTAAGTTCTTTACGATATCTAGCAATAAAAGGCACAGTATTCCCTTCATCCAACAATTGTATAATACTAGCTACAATATTTGGAGCTATACCAACTTTTTTACTAATAATCCCTATCAAATCTGTCATATTTTATCTAATAATATTAAAAAAATTATGATACAATAAAGTTATTTTATTTACAAAACTTCTAACAATTTTTCTTTCAACTCTTCTATTCAATCTCCAGTCAATACTGATATCCAAAGACAATTCTGATTTTTAAATTTCAATTTTAATTCTTTTAATTTTACAGCATCTATCAAATCTATTTTATTAAAAACCATTATCCTTTTTTGCTTTGCTCAAATTTCATTTAATATATAATTTACTACAGCTATTCTATCATCTACATATGGGTCAGATGCATCTATAATATGCAATAGCAAATCAGCCTCTATACTATCCTCCAATGTAGATGCAAAAGCCTGAATCAATTTGGGCGGAAGATCGCGAATAAATCATATCGTGTCATTCAATAGAAATTCTTTACCAGTTCACATGACAGGATCAGTCATCAAATATAATTTTCAAACATTGGTACCAAGCGTAGCGAATAATTTGTTTTCTGCCAGTATTCATTTATTAGTCAAATAATTCAAAAGAGATGACTTACCAACATTGGTATATCACACTATTCACACGGTAGGTATTCATCTTTTTTTTCTAGTATCTCTATGGATTCTCCTCATATTTTCATATTGCTTTAATTGTTCTGTAATTTTGAATTGTTTCTCTTTGAGATGTCTTCTCATCCTCTCAGTATTGGTTTCTCCCAGTCATCTCATAGCTCATTCTCATCATCATCATTGACGAGAGAGTTCCATTCACATTCCATAAATTCTGGGTCACATATGTCTAATCGCAGCCAATTCTATTTGCATTTTAGCCTCCATACTATCTGCATGTTTATCAAAAATCTTGAGTATCAAATCTACTCTATCCCAAGCTTTGGCTCATATAGGACGTAATTTTTCATTCAATTGATAAACTTGAGAAGGCTTAAGTACATTGCCCACTATCAAAAGCTGAGCTCATACCTCTTTCATCTCTAAGATTATTTCTTCAAGTTTACCACTACCTATATATGTTCTTTTGTCTGGCATATCTCTTTTTTGATATGTTTTGATTACTACCATACCACCAAAAGTATTTACTAGGCTCTCTAATTCTAGCATTCTATCTTCCAAAATATTTGTATCAATACTTCTATCTACAATATCAACCAAATAAACTTTCAAATCAGTCTGCTGAGTAAGTAGTGGATTCATTGGATCTATCGTCGTCATTTCAAATTATTAACTATAAATTATACACTATAAACTATATAGTATAAATCCTGACTTCTTATTCAAAGGATATTTATCTTATCTTGAATCCAAACGAAGTAAGTCCTCCTTTAGCAGTATTTTATCTTGAAACTTTTACCTTTTATCTTATATCTTAATCAACATTTAAAATTTAAAATTTTACTTATGAATTACATCTTAGCTATAGTTCTAAGCATAGTAATAATGTCAGTGTGACTACTAATATTTTCCAAATTCAAAATCCTAGACAAGCCATGAAATGATCTCAAAAATACCAGAAAACCAGTTCCGACAATACTATGAATATTTGTCTATATTGGATTTTTTGCTATTGTATTGATTCTATTCCCACAATACTTTCAAAATAATATCATTCGATGACTTTTGGCATGAAGTTTGCCAATAATTATATTAGAGACACTTGAGGAGCTTAGTTATATCTGAAAAATTAAATTCAAAATAAATCCTATAATCAGGCTTTTGATTCATATCTTATGATGAATATTAGCAGTATATATCTGATGAATTGGCATCGGACAAGAACTTTTAATTTGAACACGAAAACGAATAATTCCACAATCATTTTTTGTAATCTTTTTTGTAGCTCGATCAATTCTATGTATCAATGCTATCAATCGATTTGACTGAATATACGCACAAGCTAGCTGAGTCTCCGCAATTGGCTTTCTCACAATATTTTTACTTATCAAATTTATTGTGCTAGTACATTATACTGTATTCAAATGAGATAGTCTGGAAGTATTAATTATGACTCAAAATTTAGCATTCATATTGTTTACAATTAGTCTAGTCTCCACTTTTATAGAATACAAACCATTGTGACTACTCAGAGATATTGGGATAATGTTTTTTGGATTTAGTATAGCATATTTATCTGTTGTCTGATGAGCTAAGATTTGAACGCTATTGGTAGCTCTATCTCTTGTGATATTTGATGCTGTATGGGTATGATTTTATAGAATATTTATAATCAAAAAAAATCCCCTCAAAGGAGATTATACACATCTACACCATAGACTACTATGACTATGACGAAATAGAAAAGAGGCTAGAGCATCAGTCTGGATACGATCTTTTATTATGATGATATTGATGCTGATACAATGAACAGATAGATTAAACAAAGTAATAATATTTTTGATTATGGCATTTTTGTTTTTTGGAATCAATTATTATTTATTTATAATCAAAAAACTTCCCTGTTGATTAAATTTAAATAAATAAAAAAAGCTGAGGAAAAGAAACATCCTCAGCCAAAAAATCTAGGTGGTAAGAGCAAAAAACCGCTAAATAAAATATGAACAAAGCTGAATAATAGCGGGAAACAAAATCACTGTACCCCTAGACAATATCTTTAACACACTACTTATATATATTTACCACAATAAATCAATAGTAAATTAAATTAATTAAGATATTGAATAAAATTCTAATTTCAATAAAAACTCATTAACTCTGTTATATTGCTAAGCTTTTACGTTTTAACGTTCCCTATGTCCAAAATAGTATTTATATTATGAGTATCTTGATCTGGCAAATGAGTAATTATAGACGAAATTCTCAAACAAGAAAATATTACTCTAGTTCAATCTTATGTTACCAGACCTATGAGACCATGAGAAGTAAACTGAAAAAGATACAATTTCATATCGGAAGAACTTTTTAAACAAATGATACAAAATTGAGAATTTTTGGAATATGAACAAAATCATCATTGATGATTATATGGTACTAAATTCCAAGAATTACTAGATATATTAAATCAAAATAAAAGTCCAATCAAAGAAACAGATATGAAATGATTAAAGAAAATTGTAGACGAGCATAAAATAGATTGAAAATTCACATCATTATTTTTTGATATACCAGATGATATAATGATCAAAAGAATAACATGAAGATCTCTTATAAGCAAAGAAGAACTTAAAAATAGATTAGAAAGCGCAAAAATGGAAAGAGAATTAGCAAGAGGCCTTTGTGAGCATATCATAATCACAGATTGAGCAACTATACAAGAAAATGTTGAAAGAGTAAAAGCAGTCCTAGACAAAGAACTTAATAGCTAATAGCAATATTTATTTTTTCATCACTACAGATATTATAATATTAGCAAGTTCGAAAAATCACGCGTCGACTGATTTTTCTAGATTTTTTTGCATACTTTTTGAAGCAATGTCAAAAAGTATGTCAAGGGGTATGGGGAAAGAATAGCCCCATAAAATTTTTTTCTTATTATTCTTATTATAACTTATAATATTTTTCCTAAATCTTCCCAACTCAGTTCCTCTAATCTCTTTTTCTTCAAATTCTCCGGTATTTCAAAATAATTTTCTACAATCTTTTTTCACGAAGTATTTTTCAATTTTTTTGCAATTATCTTTTCAATTGCCCCCAAAGTCTTTCTACTAAACCCGGAATACAACTCCAAAAACTCAATTAACTTTTTCCATTCAATTTCACACTTCACACTTCTAATTTCTAATTTTACTAGACAACTTTTTACCTTTGGCGCAGGACTAAATGCTTTTGCAGGAACCATTTTTAAATAAGTCACATCATATCAATAATTCAAAAGCCATCGAAGATACGATTTTTTTTTAGCATCAGATTTGATTTTTTGACCTACTTCATCTTGCAGCATAAATATTCATCAAGGAAACTTTGGATTTCAATCGGCAAAAAATTTTCTCAATATAGGAGATGTAATATAATATGGTAAATTTCAAACTATCAAAGTTTTTTGAGATTTTAATTTTTTTTCTTTCAATATTTTTTGTACATCTACCTCAAGCACATCAAGTCATATAACTTGTTTAAGTTTTAATTCTCAATTTTGCATTCTGAATTCTAAATTCTTCATTAATTGTTCATCTTTTTCAATCACAAAAAAATTATTAGAAATCTGATCTATCAATCTTGTAATAGCTCATTTTCATGGTCCAATTTCTATCAAAACATTACAATTTGATTTTTTGTATAAATTAGCAATCTTGTCAGCGATATAATGTCTGACTTTGGAATCACTAAGAAAATTTTGTCCCAAATATGTTCACATCATAAAAATATTTATAAAAAAGTATTATAGCAATACTTATTTTGTGAATAAGTTCAACACAACAAATAAGTTGACATTTATATCTAAATATATATTATAACTATACTTTAATTTATAATTAAATTTTTAGAATGGGGAATAATCAAAGTTCAAATCTATATTCCGTAGAGAATCTATATACTCCACAAGAAATGACAAATGCTTCAAAAATAATACCTAAAAATTGAACTATTTTTGAAGATTTAAAAAAAACCACATCACAGACACTATCAGAAGCATTAAAAAACCGACAAGATTTCAAAGATCAAAACAATCCATTCAAAGATTATAATACCAGGCTCAGAAAAGTACATAGACCAGATTTGTGATATTAAAAAATTTTGAATAAATGTTCTATTAAACAATTTTTCCATTGAATTTAAATTTACAAATCATATAAATTCACTCGCAAAAACAATTTTTTGATATTTTATAAAAATAAACCTTACAAAATATGAATACCATGGTAATAATCGGTTATGTCCTAGCCGTATGAGTAGGCGCATTATTATGATTTTTTTGATACAAAAAAACACTTACCGAAAAAGCAATAAAATTTAAAGAAAAAATGGGCAAAATAAAAGAAATTGAAGAAGAAATGCTAGAAGAAGCAAAGAAAAAAGCTCAAAAAACCTTAGAACAAGCAGAAGAAAAAGCACAAAAAATTGAAGATCAAAGATTAGCAAAAATGGAAGAAATTCAAAATAGATTATTAGCTAGAGAAGAAAAAATGGATCAAAAAATTGAAAGATTGGAAGAAGAAAAAAAGAAAATAATAGACAAACAAAAAGAAGCAGAAGATATAGTCAAAGAACAAAATCAAAAATTATCAGAGATTGCATGATTTACAATAGACAAAGCAAAAGAACATCTATTCAAAAATATTGAAGAAATCAATCAAAAAGAAATATCAGAATTCATAGAAAAATTTAAAATAATCAAAAAAGAAGAATCTGAAAAAGAGGCTGCACAAATCATATCACAAACATTACCAAGAATAGCTGCCGATAGTGTCACAGAGTTTACAACACAGTTGGTAGACTTGCCAAATGAAGATTTCAAATGAAAATTGATATGAAGAGAATGAAGAAATATTAGTTATTTTGAAAAAATCACATGAGTAGAACTAATTATAGATGACACTCCATTGGTTGTCAGATTATCATCATTTGATAGTGAAAAAAGATTTATAGCCAAAAGAGCATTAGAGCTACTAGTCAAAGATGGAAGAATAAATCCATTTTACATAGAAAAAATTTACAATCAAGTGCTAGAAGAATTGGACGCTATGTTGACAGAAAAATGAAAAGAAGCTCTAAGTATGCTCAATCTTACAATGATGAAACCAGAAATAGTCAAAACTATATGACAATTTTATCTAAGATACAGTTATGGTCAAAATTTACGATCACATAGTATAGAAGTTGCTAAAATAGCAGAAGCTATAGCTACAGAGTTGGGGTTAGATCCAGTAATGGCTAAAAAAGCATGATTACTACACGATATAGGTAAGGTGATGACTTCTGGATGACAATCTCATTCCAAAATATGATGAGAATTTCTAAGAAAATTTGGAATGGATCCCATCATTATAAATGCAGCAGAATCACATCATTTCGACGTACCTATGATTGATTCAATATCACGAATCATAGCAACTGCTGATGCTATGTCTGCATCTAGACCTTGAGCAAGATTCAACACCAAAGATCTATTTATAGAAAAAATGTGAGAATTAGAAAAGTTGATTTACGAAATACCTTGAATAGACAAAGTTCACATCATGCAAGCATGAAGAGAAATTATGGTATATGTAAATCCCAAAGAAATATCTGATGTACAAGTAGAAAAATTATTAAAAACTATTTGATTAAAGATTGAAGAACAATTAGATTATCCAGGTATAATTAGAGTAACCTGAATAAGAGAAACAAAAATTATTGAGTATTTGAGATAGAAAAATATTGTCGATTTTAGATATTAATTAGATTAAATGTTTCCTTATATCACCATACGGTGATCAAAAATCTATATGACTGGATTTGGTATTGTAATATGATTTATAGTTTTTTTTATAATAGCTTATTATCTAATAAAAAAATATCATCAAGATTTTTGGAAGTTTTTTTATTGGTTACCAATATTCATCATTATAATATATTTGATGTGAAGTTATGCAGATTTTGCACTTACTAATTCATTTTTACCCAAAACACGAAATGATATTCTAACAATTTTGAGCCCATACGGTTACAAATTTCATCTAACTTGAGTTATATTATGAGCTATAATTTCATTAAATATATTTTTCAAAAAAATAAAAAGAAATGAAAATAAAAAAATATGGATAGATATATTTTTTTATTCCATATGATTGAGTATCATACCAATGGGAATATTTCTTTTGCTATGAGACAATTTTATTGGCAAACCATGTAATAGTTTGATATGTATCAAACCATTAAATATAGAAAGTGAATTAAATAAGTTCAATTGAGTTTTTCCTGTATGATTATTTATATCTATATGAGCATTTATATCAGTGCTAATAATATGAATAATTAGGAGAAGTATCAAAAAATTTTGACTATGAATTATTTGATTTATCATACTCATATTGCTTATAAACATCATAATAGTAAATTACCAAAACTACCCCAAATACTGAACCATTTCAACTTACTGAATTATATTTGATATCAAACAATATATATCATTTATAGCTATCATGATGTTGCTATATACACAACAAAAACGAAAAAAAGAACAAATTTAAAAAACCTAAGTCTTAATTTATTAAAACAAAATCAAATATTTAAAAGTTTTAACAATTTGTTTCCATGAAAATTTTTTTTCAAAAAAGCGATAGCTTATAC
The DNA here is from genome assembly GCA_002441085.1 of Patescibacteria group bacterium UBA6263. GTDB lineage: Bacteria > Patescibacteriota > Gracilibacteria > Absconditabacterales > Absconditicoccaceae > UBA6263. Next base: position 11,004 of record DJVF01000030.1, on the reverse strand, counting down.
AAAATATTCAAAACTATAGAAAAAATACAAACCAATAAAGAAATCAATATATATATAGATCCAGAGCATTCTTTCTTTGATAATGAACGACGAGGTAAACAACTAAAGGAATTACTTGAAGAAAAAAAAATCGAAGCATATTTTATAACCAAAAACGATAGATCCAAATATTTTTTCCAAAATTTAGGATTAAAAATAATTCATCAAGAAGAAAAAAAATTATTAAGAATATTAAATGTCTTATATTTATTTTTTTTCAGTTTCAAAAAATTTCATCTATTAGCATATAACAAAAAAAACTACATATTTTATGTAGTATTTTCTTTTGAAGTAATTTTTGTATTATCAATCTTTTATATATTATATAGTCTAATTCTACCAAGCTGAAATATAGTACTCAGAGCAGCTCAACAATCAGAAAGTATAATATACAATTTCCGTTACTATAACGATATAGATCCACAAACTTTACAAGACTCTAGATTTCTTAGTATCCCTATGTATTCATGATCTATACAATACAAATATGAATTATCAATGAGTACCTCAAATATCAAATATTTACAGAATCCATCAAAATGACAAGTGAAAATAATCAATACAACAGATAAAAAATATTCATTTGTACCAAACACTAGATTAGTCACTGATGATTGACGTTTATTTCAGACTACGACATGGACAGAATTGCCAGCAGCTACTCAATGACAATACTGAGAAACTACAGTCAAAATAACAGCAATGGAAAAAGGTGAAGATTGAGTATTTATGTGATCTAGATGAAATATACCAGTATGAACTAGATTGTATATAAAAAATTTAAATCAGAGTTTATTTTTGAAAGATATATATGCAGACGTCACACAAAATGTTACTTGATGATATTTGAGCTCTTCATGAACTATCACTCTCAAAGATATAGAAATACTATCTTGAAAACTATCAGAATATATAGTTAGAAACAAAAAAGATATCGTTTCTCAAAATTTTGAAATAAAAGAATGAATATTGATATCTTTTATAGATACAATGTCTCACAATACCAAAGAAATATTTATAAAAAATAAAGTTTGAGAAGAATCTCCTAGCGTACAATGACATATCATCAGTAATATCAATTTTTATTATATATTGCGAAGTGACTTAGATAAATGATTTAGCGAATACTTGAAACAAAGACCTTCAGAAAAATCCAAACTAATCACAATAGACAAAAATAGTCTAGTATTTTTTAGTGATATAAAACAGGAGTGAGATATGCTCATCATACCTACCAAAATCAACATAATTCAATGATATGATTTTATCAAAGATACAAACTGAATACTAGAAAATATCAAAAATCAAATCACATCCAAAAACAAACAAGATGCCCAAAAAATCATATTACAATATCCTGAAATAGCTTGAGTAAATATCAAAATTAGACCACCTCGATACAATACTCTACCTCAATTAAAATCTAGAATAAATTTTATATTTGAATAAACATATCTTACAGACTGACTACTATTCTATCGGTATTGAATGTATATATTTCTACATTACCAGAAATTCAATTTTTTTGTTTGATATAAGACAAAGCTTGTTTGATATCTGAGACTCATTTTGTATCTGGCAACAAAACACCAGTTTGAGATCAGTCTATAGATATCAAAAAAAATCAATAATCTTTGGGAGAATAAGACAAAATTTTTTTTAAATCTTTTTCTTGTTGATAATTCAAGACGATATCAATTACAACATTTTTTACTCAAGTGATTTTATCCATCAATCCATGATATAGAGTATCTATGAGCTTATCCATAGTCTTATCAGTTTCCAAAACACCATTTGAAAACAATAAATTATTTTTTTTGTCAAAAAGCGAAAAAAATATTCACTTTATATCATCATTTTTATACTTTTTAAATAATTCTGATTTAATTTTTTCTATCATTTTTAATTGTTTAAACTGTAAATAAAATTATATTATAGCAAACAGTGTCTTAATCTTTTAATTTTTAATTCGTTAATTTTGAACAAGCTAAAATTTAAAATACTCAAACAAATATGAAATGCAAGAGTTGGTGAAATCAATTTGAACTGAATCAAAATACAGACTCCAATCTTTATGCCAGTATGAACCAAAGCTACTATAAAATGATTGATTTTGGATATGCTCCAAGATCCCAAATATATCTGAGATTTACCAATCATAAATTTGATATTAGCCAATACTTTCCACCTATATCTACGTCCATGAGACCAATTGATAAAAGATGCTGGATGATTACATAAATTTGAAAATCGAAATTGATTGATACTCACAGATAGCTGATGATTCCAAGTATTTAGCTTATGATTAAATAAGTCTAGTAGGGGCGATTATCAATCGCCCAAAGAAAAAAATTGACATCAAATCAAAGTCAAACTCACAGAAGATTGAGTCAAATTCAATTCTCCATATGATGGATCCAAACATTTTTTTACACCAGAAAATGTAGTAGACACACAATGCAATTTCTGAAGCGATATTATGATGGTTTTGGATGTATGTTCACCAACAGACTGCAATAAAAAAACTATAGAAAAACAAATGCATATGACACATCGTCGAGCCAAAAGAGCTTTTGATCATCTTGAAACAAAATATGACCAAGTTCGCTGAGTATTGTTTCCTATAGTACAATGAGGGACTCATTTGGATCTAAGACAACAATCTATAGATTATCTAAGTCAATATGCACGAGATGGTATAGCTGTATGATGAGTAAGCGTCTGAGAATCCAAAGAACTAATACGTGAAGTAGTCCAGTTTACATGATCTAAACTACCAAACGACAAACCAAGATATCTCATGTGAGTCGGTACACCAGCAGATCTTTCTCATGCTATAGAACACGGATTTGACATGTTTGATTGTGTGTTAGCTACTAGATATGGTAGACATTGACTAGCTTTTAGTGATCATTGAGATATCAAAATAACCAACGCCAAATACAAATCTGATTTTACTCCTCTTACAGATACCTGTCCATGTTTTGTTTGTCGTAATTATTCCAAAGCCTACTTACAGCATCTAGCTAGAGAAAAAGAAATGTTGGGATGAACATTGCTCAGTTTTCATAATATAATCTACCTACACAACATGCTAGAAAAATGGAAAAATAATTTATTGAACCAAACTTAAACTTGACATTTATAAACAAATATTTAAATGTAAAGATACAAATAACAAAATTATTAAACAAAAAACTTTTTTATGAAAAAAAAACTTTCTTCAAAACAAAAGAAACTAAAATCCTTGCTAGCTCCCAAAGGAGCGCTAAGTATCCTTCAAGATGAAGTACAAAAAATCTTTGAAGGTCATGGAGGCAAAGATCAGGTTTTTGTACCTCTTGAAAGACTTTTGATAGCTGTTTCAAAGTTCCAGGATAAACATCACAAAATCATGGAAAATTTGAAATTATCTTTCAAAAAAGACGAAGATATTATGGTTTATTTTGGACCTCTCCATGTCCATATTAAGACGTGTGGCAGAGATATAAGAAAATCTGAAAAACATAAAAGCTTTGTAAAAAACAAGGCCGGAATCCTCAAAAAAAATAGTATATCCGGTAGGATAAGCTATGAAGCCGTAAGTGAAACTCAAATATTTTTGGGAAATGATTATTATGATACAGCCCAAAGATTGAGCTTTGTCAAACAACAACAATTAGAGCCAAGTTCTCCACTAAATGAAGTTATGGTTAAAGAACTTTTAGTCACAGTGGAAAACTTTTTGGAAGAAAACTACAACAAAATCTCTGTAAACATAACTGAACTCAGAGAGTTGTTGAAATAAAATTCACTCAATACCAAACAAAAACTCCTCCGTTTTTACGAGAGGAGTTTTTTTAAAAACTGTAATTTCGAATATCTTTTTACCTGTCATTTCGAACCAGAGAGAAATCTCTAATAAACAAAAGAGATCTCTCGACTACGCTCGAGATGACAATTAGAAATCTCGACTTCCCTTCATACTACTAGACTGTACATAATTAGTCACTGTAGATTCAAAAAAATTGGATTTATCCATATTATTATCTTGCAATCTTTCTAAATGTTTATAAGGATTTTCCTTTACTTCAGGATACAAAGGATCCAATCATATCAATCACAATCTATTATTAGCTAGCCACTTTGTATAAATTTCTGTAGTCTGATGATTGATTCATATTATCTTGTCTCACAAAATAAATTGTGATCGTTTGATTTCTTGATCAACAGCACTTTTGAACATATCATAAATCAAATCAGCATTCCACATTTCCGGAAACTCTTTTTTGATTTCATGCAAGATATTAGTAAACATAGTCACGTGAGTTAGTTCATCTCTACGTATATAATTGATCATTCTGTCTGTAGCTTGCATCTTGTTTTGATCACAAAGCGTATCAAAAAATGCAAATCCATTATAGAAATATAATCACTCCAGAAGAAAATTTCAGATTAATCACTTGAAAAAATTCTCATCATTGGGATTATCTATAAAATCTTGATAAATCTGACCTATAAATTTATTTCTTTCAAGCAATATTTCATTATCTCTCCAAAAATAATATATTTCATCTCTTTTGCCACTATCTACTACAGACTCCAATATAGTTGCATAACTTTGAGAATGTATGGCTTCTTGATACGTCTGGATAGCCAACAACAAAGATACTTCTGGAGCGGTTATATAATCAGCAAAATTTGGAAGATTGACTGTTTGTATACTATCCAAAAATATCAAAAATGAAAGTATACCATCGTATGCTCTACGCTCTTCATTGGTCAAATCTTTTTGATAGCAGACACTATCTTCTCCTAATCCAGATACCTTTTCTGGTACCCAAAAATTTCCTATCATAATAGTATAGAGCGATTTTGCCCATTGATATTTAGTGTTGTTTAGATTAAAAAGTCATGTAGTATTTCATTTGATAATAGTTCTAGCTGATACAGCATCATCTCCAGATGGATTAAATAATTGATTAGGTACAAAAGACATTTTGATTAGATTAAAGATTTAAAACATTATTAACTGTCATTGCGAGAAGTGAAACAACAAAGCAATCTTTTCATTATTGTCATTCCGGCATTAAGTGTTGCAGCCTGTCTGCCGACAGGCAGGCCGAAATCCAAGTAAAACGAGTCCCTCTTTAGCGGGATAAAAATATACTTGACATTTATTGTTAAATAATTATACATTTAGTATAAACAAAAATAAATTTAAAGTTATGAAAAGAGAATGGTTACCGCCGATTATAATTGTTTCTTTGGGTTTATTTATAATGGGATATGTTTATTTTTCACCAGAAAACGAGAATAATAAACTAATCTCAAATAATATTGAACAAACAACAATTAAAGAACAATCCGTAGAAAAAGCTATTCCAAGTATAAGTATCGACTCACTTTCTAGACTTGGAATCGAAATTACATTATGGACCGAAGGTAATGAACCTTTCGAAAAATTACACAATGTAAAACTCGAAAGAGTTAGTTATTCAACACATTCATTTGTGGCAAACATGTCAGGATCAATGGGAGAATTTGATTGGACCGTCACAAAACAATGGATGAAGTGGCAAGGAAATAAAATCGAATTATTTACAAACTATGGTAATAGATTTGTTGTTATAGGAGACTATGCTACATTAAACGACAAACTAATATTCTCTGGCTATTTGTACAGATACTAAAACAAATCCATTTTCAACAACAATTCTTCGTTTTCGGAGAATTGTTTTTTTTATTCTTCTTTTTGTGCTACTTTTAAAAAGGAGCTGGATTCGCTATAGCGAAGACTGAGCCTGCCTGTCGGCAGACAGGGATTTATAAACATTTATCTAAATCCCTCCAGCTTCGCCACCTCCCTTTATAAAAGGGAGAATATTAGTAAACGATTTTTTAATTCGCAATTTTTAATTCGTTAATTATTTTTTCCACATGCCCAGCAGCCTTCACATTCCTCCACTCCTTCAAAATTTTTCAATTCCCATCCAATAAAAATGTAGATCTAATAACTCATTGAACAATCTTTCCATACATATTTTTTTCTCATCGTGCTCCAAACTGCTTATGTAAACTTAGATCCTCATCACTTATCAAATCTATATTCAAACATTGTTTCTCTATAAATTTCTGATGAGATTTTTCTGAATCCTTACTTACTCAAACTATTCATATTCAGCTTTTGTTAAATAATTCTTTATATTTTGTAAAATCATGAGCTTCTATAGTACATCCAGGAGTATTATCCTTGGGATAAAAATAAACAATAGTCTGCTTATATTTACTTAGAAAGGGCTGTAATTTTTCCATCAATATAAATTTATAATATAAATTTTAATCCGTAGAGACGGTTTACAACCGTCTAAATTTAGACACATATTTATCCCGGGAATGCGGGACAATGTGTCTCTACAATTAATTCGCAATTCGTTAATTTATTAATTAATTAGTTCTTCACCCACATTTCCAGCAATCTTAATAGATGGTTTCAATGTTTCTCCACCTACATTCCAAGTAGCAGGACAAGCTTGACCTGGATTGGATCTTACAAATTCAAGAGCTCTAATTTTCCTTACAAGTTCAAGAGTACTTCTACCTATAGGTTCTGTAACTATTTCAATAGCTTTTAATACCCCATCTGGAGAAATTATAAAAGTTCATCTTTCACTATTTCCACTTTCAGGATTGAGTACTCCAAACAATCTACTCAAGTCTCATTTTCTATCACTTACCATTTGAATACCAAAGTGCTCTAAAAGTTTTTCTGTTTCTATCCATCTCTTGTGAGAAAATACAGTATCAGTACTTACTACAAGAATTTCAGCGTTAGAATCTTTGATATCCTGATAAGATTTATTCAAATCTTTGAGCTCAGTGGGGCATACAAATGTAAAATCAGCAGGATAAAAAAATAATACTAACCATTTCCCAGCAAAATCACTGAGATTTTTTTTGATTATTCAATCTGTAGCTGGCTCATAAATATCAAAAGATAGATTTTCTATCTTATCTTCCAATTTTAATGTAATTAAATTTTCCATAATATTTTTTTAGATTATAAAACTTTTTTACCTGTCATTGCGAGGTACGAAGCAATCTTAAGATCGCCACGCTTCGCTCGCGATGACTTAGTGTTTACCCACTACAACTCGTACACTCCTTGACTTCCAAACTCATACTCCTCACATAATAAATAGTTTTGATTCATTGATTCCAAGCTTTGAAATAATAAGCATACAAATCAGCTGGACTAGTATCAGCAGGATTGATCATCCACTCAAAAGATATCGCTTGATCTATCCATTTTTGGACTACAGATATCATATCTATTACATCTGGCATTTTCATATTGGTATATTCTTTATAATATCGCATATTATCTTTATTTAGATTGGGAGCTACATTTACAGATGGGGCTATACTATTGGTCTCTACAAAATATTTTTTGTATATAGGCAATAGTCATGCAGTAGTACCTACCACCAAAGATGTAGATGTATTGGGAGCAGGAGAAAGATGATACCCAAATCTGACTCAATATTTCTGGATACTTTCTATCAATATTTTCCATTCATTTTTGAGGCTTCCATGTTTTTGAAACCAAGCATTATCTTTGCCAAATAGTTTTCATTTTGACCACTCACTTCATTCAAACAAACTATATGCTCATCTTTTTTGAGCAAGGATATTAGACGCCAATAATGTATGATAAGAATATTTTTCAAAAAGCTTATCTACATATTCTCTAGCAAATCAGCTATCATACATCATTTTATTGACTGCCAAATGTTCTGCTAATCACAAAAATCCCAGTCCTACACTCCTATATTTTTTGGAAGTAAGTTCGGCTTCTTTGACAGGATAAAAGTTAAGGTCTATTACATTATCCAATATTCTCATAGCTATAGGAGTGACTTTGGCGATATCTTCATCAGTATATACTTTGGCAATATTTATAGAAGCCAGATTACATACTACAGTATCTCCAGCTTTGTATCTAATACTTATAGTTCCATCTTCATCTACTTCTTCTACAAATTTTGCAGGAGATGTATTTTGAGCTATTTCTGTACAAAGTTGAGTAGAATATATATTACCAGCATGAGAATTTGGATTGGTTTTGTTAACAGTATCACGAAAGAATGAATATGGCATACCAGTCTCTACCACAGTTTTCAAAAATCTTTTGAATAATTCTTTACTGGAAAGTTTTTGTTTGATAGTCAATCTATCATCATTTTCTAACTCTACATATAATTTTGCAAATTCATCACCAAAATAATTTTGCAACATCTTACCAGTGACAGATTCTATTTCTTTAGGATCAAACAAAGTCCAATCTTCATTATTTTCCAATCTCTTCATAAACAAATCTGGTATAGCTACAGCAGGGAATATATCAAAAGACTTGCGTCTAATATCTCATGTCTCAGTCTGTAAATCAAGAAAATCCAAAATATCTTTGTGCCGTATATCTGTAGTCACAGATATCGCTCCAGCTCTAGCTCAGAGTTGGTTAACAGCAACTGCTGTATCATTGATTACCTTGATCCAAGGTATAGTACCTCCAGACGCTCATTTGACTCATCTAATACTAGATCATTTGGCTCTAATATTTCACATATATACTCATATACCTCCACCAAATTTGGAAATCTGAGCCATATTTTCGATATTGTGATATATGCTTCTGAGATCATCATCTACATTGAGTTTGAAACAACTAGATAATTGATGAAAATTGGTCCTAGCATTCATAAGTGTAGGCGTAGGAAGGGAAATTTTTTGAGTAGATATGTTTTGATATATCTGTACTGCTAGGTCTAATCTATCTTCATCACTCTCTGGTATAGCCAAAAACAAAGCTACAGACATATACATTTCTTGTGGTAATTCTCGAATAATTTTATTTGGATTGAGCAAATATCTTTTTTTCATCATCAATATACTGGTATAATTATAGGTCATATCAGTATCTTTTTTGATACTCTTGGCAACTTTGAGTATATCTTGCTCACTATAGTATTTCCAAAAATCTTTATAATAAAATCATTTGTCTATATATGCTTTGAATAATGACAGATAAGCCTCTGGAGCATAAACCTTATTTACATTGATTTTTCTATTTCTAGCTGCTTGCTTCCAAAGATCTACCGCAGTCAATCTACCAGCTATATATTGCCGTTCAGTATTTTGCAATGTTATTAGATTGATAGCTGATTTGCTCATCAATCATATAATCTCAGAGGTCTTGATAGATTCTATCAAATATTTTTTCAATTCATCCCAAATCTGATCAAATGGACAAGTTTTCAAATATTCTCATGCAATTTTTTCATATAATTTTTTGACTTTGACTGCACTAAAAGACTGAGTTTTACCATCATGTTTGGTAACCAAAAATTTCTTTGCATTCAGCTTTTTGATTTCTTCACTTTCTTCTTGTTCTCTAATTTTTGTACGCTGTTGTCTATAAACTATATATGATTTGGCTATATCAAATTTTTCGAATTTCATCAAAGTCTTTTCTACAATATCCTGTATCTGTTCTACATTTATAAACTCATCTTCAGCAAAATTTTGAGCCATACTCACAAGTTTAGATATGACATCATTTACTATAATTTGAATCTCTCCATTATCTACAATTCCATTAGCCAAATAAGCTTTGCTAATAGCATTGTGTATACGACTAGGATCAAATTTTACTATATCTTTATTCCTTTTTCTAATAAATTCTATCATCTTGAAAATAATTTAATTTTATAAAAATTAATATCCTAATAAAAAACCAATAGCAATACTAACGCATTCAATCACAGCTGAAAAGATTAATTGACTAAGCAAAACAAAGGCCGAACAAAATGGCGGATGTGAGGCCTAGATTTTTTTGAATACTTTTTGCAGCGATGGCAAAAAGTATTTCAAGGGGTATGGGGAAAGAATAGCCCCATAAATAAATATTTGATCAACACAAGACTTTGTGTTGGATTAACTCCACAGATACAACATATTGTGTTGCCTTCATAAACATAAGAAAAAAAATTGCAAGAGATTTTTGTAATTTTTCCACCAAAATTTTTATAAATATGTTTTATTATAAATAATAATTATTTTTATGATATATTTTGTAAATTTGTATTTCAATATACAATAAAACCACTCAAAAAACTTACATCTTGTCTTTTGATTAACAATAAATATACCTGCATATGAGACAGTTTTTTATTGCCAAATTTTTATAATGAAAAATCATACTTGTACTTGTATAATACCCTTCTACAACGAACAAAATGGAGTGATAAAAGTATTGCAAAAATTATCTACTATCAAATATTTCGATCATATTATACTCGTAAACGATGGCTCCCAAGATAATAGTTTAAGCCTAGTCCAAAACTTTATACAAACCCACAAGCACATACATATCCAAGTAATTTCTTATACTAAAAATAAATGAAAAGCTCACGCCATTTATCAATGACTCAAAAAAATAAAAACAAACTATGTATTTTTATTTGATTCAGATTTGAAGTGAATCAATAAAAAAGAAATACAGCATGTAATCCAAAATATGTACCAAAATCCACAAATAGATATGTGAATCATGAGACGTATACATGCCAAACGATATATCAAATTATTATATAGAGAATTGATACTATCATGACAAAGGATGCTCAAAACATCTGATCTACGCAAAGTATTCCAAAGAAAATTTGAAAAATACCAACTTGAAGTAGCTATCAATACTTTTATGCAAGACCACCAAAAAGTAGTAGTACGATATCCATTCTCTGGAGAAAACACATCCAAAAGCGATAAACGATGATTTGTAAACTGACGAAAAAGAGATTTCTTTATGTTCAAAGATATTTTCAAATACCAGTGACTAATATGATATATTAGACATTCATTTTTATTCAATCCTATCAACGCCAAGCTGTACAAAAATTCTAAATAAATTTTAGCTTCTGATTA
>DJVF01000041.1 GCA_002441085.1 Patescibacteria group bacterium UBA6263 | reverse complement strand
ATTTTCTATATTAATATTATTTATATCGACAGATGTAGACATTAGACATTAGAAATTATAAATTATAAGTTGGATGATATAGAAAAAAAATTGTTATTCAATGTTTTTTGATTTTTGTGTTGAACTAAAAATCTATTTCATTAAAAGTCTTTTGCTCAAATAGGCATTACCCCGATTTATCGGGAAGGAAAGTCCTGACACCAAAAAAAGATTAAAATTTAACGAATTTTGGACCTCCGCTTTTGCGGGCAAATGAAAGTGCCACAGAAACGTAAACTACTACGGATTTATTCGTGGGAAAGATGCAACGTGGATATGGGTCGATAGATTCTAATCCTGCTCAGTTGAACTGATGGTTCATCGAGTGGTAAACCATAATTGGTGCAAGCTTACCCTGTTTTATATGGGGGAAGTGCAAAATATCTGCTATAAGCAGATTTAGACATATGATGCATAGTACAGAATCAGGCTTATTGTTTGAGTAAATATTTTTTAGGGCCATAGCTCAGTGGTAACCTGCTAAAGCGGGTCAAAGCTTCAGCGTCAAGGGTTCTTATGAGAAATTAAGATATAGGGCCGTAGCTCAGTGGTAGAGCGGGAGTCTCCAAAGCTCCGCGTCGCGGGTTCAATTCCTGCCGGTCCTGATCTAAGAGAATTAGAAACGATGTTTCTAGTTTTTTTAAATTTATTCTATTGTTGAATATTATAAGCTATTTCATATAGTTTATTTCTAATCTTTTATGACTTTTTTACTTGAATATGTCTAGCAATCAGAATCCAATAATTCTTCGTTTTGATAATGTATCTTTTGCTTATAATGATGGTAAACATCCTATTTTGATAGATAGTGATTTTTCTATACGTCAAAATACTAAAATAACTATAATGTGACAAAACTGATCTGGCAAAACCACTATATTTAAGATGATTACATGAGAGCTCAAGCCACAGTCAGGTAAAATTAATATTGTAAATTGAAATACAATAGCTGTTGCTAGACAAGTTATACCAAGAGATCAATTACATCTAACTATAAAAGAATTTTTTGAAACGGCATTTGATGAAAAAGACTATCAATTGGATAAAAAAATAACTGAAGTACTAAAAGTTGTTAATTTTAATGTGCCGATTGATAAACAGATTAAAGATTTTTCTGGAGGTCAACAAGCAAGGCTTTTGTTTGCTTATGCTTTGATACAAGATCCTGATATTCTTCTTTTGGATGAACCAACAAATAATTTGGATGAAGAGTGAATAAATGATTTGTTGACTTTTTTGATATCTTATGATAAAACAGTAGTTGTAATCAGTCATGATTCAGATTTTTTGAATATATTTACTGATGGGGTTTTGTACCTAAATAAAGCAAGTTACCAAGTAGAACAATATTGGTGAGATTATTATGATGTAGTAGAACAAATTGCTGCACAAATAGAGAAAGAGCAAATGCAAAATGCTAGAGCTGAAAAGAAGATTATTGATGCAAAAGAAAAAATAAACTTCTTTTCAAATAAATGAGGTAAAATGCGCAAACTGGCTAGTAAAATGAGAGATGAAGTACAGGAAGCTGAAGAGAATAAAGTAGAATTAAGAAAAGATGATAAAACTATTCCACAATTTAAAATACCTTTTGAAAATTATGTTTGACCTATTGTGACTATAAATAAGGTTTGACTTATGAATTCAAATCATGAAGTTATAAACTATAAATTACCATTGGTAATGAAAAAAAATAATAGATATATTTTGATTGGTCCAAATGGTATTGGTAAATCTACACTACTAAAAAGACTTATGATGATTCATCAATACAAAGAAAATATAATGAGAAAATATAAAGCTATAATAGAAGATAAAACAAAATCTGATATTATAATAAAAGAACCAGATACGATGCATCCAGAAGAAGATATAGCTATGATCCATAATAAAGTAAGAGTAGGTTATTATAGTCAAGATTTCAATTCTTTAGATATGTGAATGCTTGTACGAGATTCTTTATATGATATTGCTCAAGAAGCAACCGATCAAAATATTTATAAAGTTGCGTCTCAATTTTTATTAACATGAAATCTTCTAAAAAGTAATATTTGAACACTTTCTGAATGACAAAAATGACTTCTTTGTTATGCAAGATTTGTCCTTCAAAAACCACATCTTTTGATATTAGACGAACCAACAAATCATATAAATTTTCGTCACCTTCCAATTATTGCAAAATCGTTAAATACTTATGAATGAGCAATGATTATTGTCTGTCATGATAAATGATTTGTCGATCAATTAGAAAATATAGAAACAATAGATTTATGAAAATTGATTAAATAATATAAACCATTTAAAATTTAAATTATCAATTTGGAAAAAAGACAAAAAGTCAGATTTATATTTGATTATTTACAGAAACTATTCCCTGATCCGCAAACTGAGTTAAATTACTCCAATCCTTTTCAACTTATCTTGGCTGTTGTATTGTCTGCACAAACTACTGATAAACAAGTAAACAAAGTAACGGATATCTTGTTTAAGAAAATTAAATCTCCTGAAGATATTATCAAACTATGACAAACCCAACTTACAGAATCTATCAAATCTATATGATTGTATAAATGAAAGGCTAAAAATATTTTTGTATTATCTCAAATAATGCTTAGTCAGCATTATATAAGTAGTTTTGAAAAATCTAGATCTAAAAAACTAAAAAATATTTTTGATAAATATTGATATTATATAGCAGATCAAATCAAAGAACTGCAGAAATTACCTGGAGTTGGTGAGAAAACTGCTAAAGTCGTCAGTCATGTATTGTATGGTAGTAAAGTAATAGCTGTAGATACTCATGTACATAGAATAAGTAATAGACTTGGTTTGGTAAAAACCAATATGCCAGAACAGACTTCCAAATTACTTGAAAAAGTAGTGCCAAATAAGTACAAGGATTTTTCTCATCATGCTTTGGTTTTGTTTTGAAGGTATTATTGTACTGCTAGAAAACCTAAATGTGATGAGTGTGAGTTGAAGAAAGTTTGTAGATATTATAAAGAATTGTCTAAATAATTTATTGTTTTATATACGGGGTTTGTATGTCTGAGTAGATTATAATAATAAATAAAAATAGTTTTAAATTGAAATATCAATATGATAGTACTTAAAGAGCCATTATGGTGAGAAATGTTATTGAAAAATTTATATTATCGAATGCTAAAAAATGAATTATTAGTTTGGATGATCCCTTTGTTGGCAGATGTATTTGTGTTTTTGTATCCTATATATTTATTGGTTGTATTTTTACGATGAACAATCAAAAAGAAATTTTACTATCAATCCTCTGCTCTGTTTACATTTTTTACTAGTGTATTATCAGTTTTGATCAATATAATTATTCAATTTGTCTTGGAAAAATCTAGACCCAATATAATTTTGTGATTATCTGATTTTAAAACTGAAACAATTTTGCATAAATTTTTACCAGAGAGTTCTTTCCCATCTGATCATGCTGCAGTTTCTATGGCTTTTGCAAGTGCTATATTTTTTCGATGATTGAAAAATAAAGATAAAAAATTTATAATATGAGGTATAGTATTTTATATATTTAGTTTGATAATGAGTTTTGCTAGGGTTACATCATGAGTACATTGGCCAACAGATGTGATCGCTGGTAGTATTGTTTGAATCGCTGTAGCTTGGGTATTGTTTTATACTAGGATATTTGCTTGGTTTGAAAATAAAATAAATAAAAATCTAATCAAAATTTTTAATAAAGTTTTTGGAATAAAAAATTTATATAACTAATATATTTTAGTTACAAGTAATGATTATAAAATAGAATTAATTATTTAATATAATAATTTTTCTTCAAATTTTTTGCTTTTCTCTTTTGTATATCTCATCTATAGATTCCATATTTAGTGATAATTGATTTGCTATTTCTCTTAGTGTTTCTTCAACTTTATTATCAAATCAAATATAATAAGGTATAGTAAAAACTGATCTATAAGCTTTGATTTCGTTTATTCTTTGTAATAATGCTTTGAAAGTTTCTATTACTTGATTTTGATATTTATTTACTTGATCTATTGTGGTATTGTCTCTAACTATAGGTCATAGCCATCATTCTGTAATTACTATAAGTTTGTCTTTTTGTATATTGATTGGTTGAAATATATCTTGTTGAAAGACATCAAATTGATTTGGTTTGGAAAATTTTGTACCTTGTCGTCGTTCTAAATTTTGGATTAAATAATTGGTTTTGATATCTGATCATACAAAATCGTATCAGAAAAAATTAGCTAAAAATCATGTAGTTCATGATCAACTAAATGGGTCATATATTGTATAATTTAGGTCTGTGTCTATTAATCATATGTTTAGCATAATATGCGTGAGTTTGGATGGCATCATTCACATATTCATATCACGAGATGGCTTCTCAAAATCTATAGCTTCATACAAAGCTATATTTTGATATCATTGTACAATACCAAAATCTGATCTAATCTTTATTATTTCTATTCACTTTTCTTTGATTTCTTTGTCTGTATGAAATAGGTCTGTTATTTTGAATCTTTTGATTTTATATTTTTTTTTGATTTGTATTCAAAAATTTTTATCTTGAGTTCATATCAATTTGGTATCTTTAAGTACTTCTTGTAAGTCGTTTTCATCTAATAATTTTCATCGTTTGATAACTCATCACAACAATTTTAATCTTTCTGGAAAAAATGTTTGGAATGTAATTATAAATTTATCTATTTGTCTAATATCTTGAGCTTGAATAAGTTCCAACTCTTTTAAACTGATTTCTATATTTTTTCAAAGTATAGCAAAGAACATTAATATATTGGTAATAACAATAAATAACTAAGTGTTTATTATATATACTTATTAGTATCTAGCTTTCAATTAAAAAGAAAAAATCCGTTTTGGGCGGATCTTTTCTTTCGTTTGGTTTATTTAAGGTTTAGCTCCTTATCTTTTTTAATTTTAAATCAGAATTTATTTTTTCTAATTTTATTGTAAATTTTTCAATCTCTTCTATACTTCATGTTTTTTTGAGTTCTTTGATTTTATTCTCTATCTCTTGTTTTTGATTGATTAAGTTTTCTTCGCTTTCATCTGGAGATGTAGTTGCTGAGGATGTAACGATACGTATCTTTTTACCATCGGTAAACATCATTCATTTGGATATACTTACATGTTCTATTGAAGATTTTCATTGTCATATTATTTTGATTATTCATGGTTTGAGAGCAGATACTATTGGTGTTTGATTTGGTAAAATTGTAATATCTCAACTTTCTGTTGGTAATGTTACTTGATCAATAAATCATTCATAAATTACTTTTTCTGGACTTGAAATTTTTAGTCTCATTTTGGTTTATCAAGCTTTAAAATCTATATTATAATTTTATAGTTAGTCAAAATTAAAGCTAATTGTTGTGTATATGATGTATTTTTTGAATTGACATATAAATTATTTATTTATTTTTAGCTTGCTTTTAATTTCTTTCTTATAAATGCTGGCGTTTCTAAGTCTTCTTCAATTGGTTTTTCTTGTGTATCCTCTTGATCTTCTTCATTTCTAATTTCTTTTTTTAATCATCTTGTGATGAAATTTTCAGCATCTCTGGTTGGTCTACCAAGGATATCTCTTTTGGGCATTTTGAGTATATCATCTTTGCTTTGTTCTTGAAATCATGTTGCAATAATAGTTACTTTTACTTCATCTTCATATGACTCGTCAAAAGTCATTCACCATATCATATTTACATCACTATCAATTATTTCTTCTACTACTGATGCAGCTTCCTTAACTTCTACTGGAGTTAGGTCATGTCATCATGTTACAGCAAATATTATATTTTTGGCTTTATCTAAGTTGGTTTCTAATAAAGGATTTTCTATTGCCTTTCTAGCAGCATCTATTGCTCTTTTTTCACCAGCTCAGTATCCAATTCATAATAAAGCATTTCCAGAATTTTGCATTACAACTTTGATATCTGCAAAATCTATATTTATATCTCCGGGTTTTATTATCAAGTCTGATATTCATTGAACTCAAAGAAATAATATTTTGTCTATCATAATAAATGCTTGTCTGAAAGATGTTTTCTTGTCTATTACTGTAAATATTTTATCATTTGGTATAACTATTAATGTATCTAAATTATCTTTGAGTTTTTTGAGTCATTCTTCAGAATTTAATTCTCTTTTTTTTCACTCAAATGAGAATGGTCTAGTAATTATAGCTACTGTGAGTATTCACATACTTTTGGCTATGCTAGCTACTACTGGTCATGCTCATGTTCATGTTCATCCTCATAATCACATGGTGATAAAAACCATGTCTGTATCTTGTAATATTGCTTTGATTTCTGCTTCTGACTCTTCTGCTGCTTTTCTTCATATTTCAGGATTTGCTCATGCTCACAATCATTTTGTTAGATTTAATCATATATTCACTTTTTCTGTTGCTAAACATGTTGCTAAATCTTGAGCATCAGTATTTATTCATACAAATCATACTCATTCTAATCATTCTGAAACCATTCTATTGATTGCTTTGCAACCGCATCATCATATTCATAAAACTTTAATTTTTGCTCCAGGTATAAATTCTGGCATTATCTCGTTTATAACCATTTTTAAAATTTAATAGAAAGTAAAATAAGATTGTATTGTTAGAATAATTTTTGTTAGAATAAGTCTTTGAAAAACTTTCATACTGATCAGACTATATCAAAGTTTATTTTAAAATTAGATTTTCTTCATTCAGTATATTTTTTTGACCAAAGATATGCTCATAAAACATTCATAAATTGTATATTTGTTGATAGATCTCATATATTTAACATATGATCTTTACCATAGAATGTTGCTAATTTGAATATATCTTTTGCTAATAAGTCTAGATTTGGCATCTTAGCTCATCATCATATCATAATTATTCATCATGCTAATCTTCAATCTCTATCGAGTTTTTTGAGATGATCATTGATTTTTAGAAATATTTCTTCATATCTAGCGTTTATAATATCTGATAAGAAATGTATATCTAATGTACTATCTTGTGATAGATTGATATCTACTATAGCGGTTCAATGTGTTTTTTTGATTTCTTCAGCTTCTTTTATGTCAACTTGCATTCATATAGATATATCTTTGGTTACATCTTCTCATCATATTGGTATGGTTCAGTATCATAATGTATATCAATCTTCATAAACTACATAGCTTGTTTGATTTTTTCATATATCTATGAGTACTGTTCATAAATCTTTACGATCATAGTCTAATGTTATTTCACTAGCAGCAATTATGTTTGGTATAATGTCGGCTATATTTAATCATATTTTTTCGAATGTTTCTATTATTCAATTATATATACTTTTTGGTATCATAAAGACATCGGCTACTAGTTCGAGTTTTTTTCATTTTAATCATATTGGATCTTTTTCTTTTCTTTGTTCATCTATGATTCGACATACAGGAACTATTTTTATAATTTCATAATTGTTTTTTATAGAAATTTCTCATATTATTTTGGAGAGATGTTCTACATCGTCTTCTTCTATTTCATCTTTCATAATTCTTTTTTGTTCTATTAATCTATTTATTATCATTTCTGGATGAGATATACTAACAAAAACCTCATCTATAAAATCTCATCATAATTTTTTTACAAAAGTTTCAGTAATTTTGTTTATGGTAGTTGCAAAACTTTCAGAATCTAAAATTTTTCATTTGCGCATACCCTGTGTAATTTCAGTTTGTTTTGCCAGTACAATATCTTTTTCATTGTCATCAGCAAAGACAAAACCTTTGATGACATCGTTTCATATGTCAAACACAGCTTTGATGTCTTTCATGTTTTTAAAATATGATATAAAAGGGTCGACTTTGTTCGACTTAGATTTAAGTAATGTTTATATAAAAACAAACATATTTTTATTAAATGCGATATACTATGGTTATCATTAAAAATATTGAACGATAACTTATGGTTATCTATTTGTTTTTGCGTTAATTTCGTACATTAAGTGTATCTGAAATCTTTTATCATGGTAAAACTTTAGCATTTGATCGCTAATTATAACTCATTGTCATTTTTTTCACAGCTTTTTTGTCTTAGATTTTAATATTGGTATCCATATTATCTTGATTATATATTCTATAATATTTCATAGTAATCATCATAAGCTTTTTTGTAAAATATTTTTTAGTTTTGAATTTCAATAATATTTTTTATTACCTATATTTATACAAAATTTTTGTGGATGATTAGGTAGTGATGATCTGAATCGATTATTATGTTTATAAATATTTCATGAATTTCCTTTTTCTTGATATAAGGTTATCAGATGTGCTAACCAATAGTTTAAATATATATCAGACCTAGGTATACTAATGTTATATAAGTTTTGATTATCTTCTGTTACATAAAAACTTAGGCAAAATTTTTTTCTTACTTCTTTCCATCTTCTAATTCATAATATAGAAAAAAATAATAAACTAAAAAATCTTGCGCGTCGTATACTATTTTTTTGAGTTATGATAAATAGATCAATATCAGAATCTTTTTTTAAAGAGTTAAAACTTATAGAATTACATAAGTATATTTCTTTGATAAAAGGTATTGATTTGTATAAATTTCAATATTTATTTATAAATTCTATATATTCATCCATATATTTGTTTTTTTTATTTCGAGAAAATCAACAATCTTCTTTGAATCTAGTATTTGTGTTATTCTTTTTTTCAAAAAAAAAACATTCCATATTTTGAGGAATGGGATATTTCATAACTTTGTAAAAATTTAAATATTTGTTGGATATTAATGTATCGCCTATATCTTTTATTGATTTCGTTGTGTGCATCAGGTTCAATTAAAGACTAAACTCAAACATATTCTTTTTATGATTGTTTGACTTCTTTTATCTATTATATATTGTCATATATGAGTATAAGATCATCAATTTTGGTATAATAATAAGTCTATGTGTCATGAATATATTCATCAAGAGATATTAAATTGATTATTGGCACTTCATTTTATAGCTTCTATTGTAATGTTTTCTCAAGTCAATTCTACTCTATACATTTGATTTATGTAACATAAATCATTAGGACTGTTTACTCAAGATAAATTAGCTACTTGTAATTCAAAATAACCAGCTCAAGTATTTATATAATTTATTATTTTGTTTTGATTGCTAATTATTTCTGTTTTATAAGCTATAGGATAAATCATATTTCATCAAATATCAAATCATTTACTAGATAGTCATGCTATGTTGAATGTATTTATAAAAGCATATAAGTCATTAACACATTTTTGTCAATAATATACTTGTATGTTTTTGGGCTTGAAAATGTTTTGAAATATTGCAAGGAATCATAAAATTATAGCCATAACTATTATTATTTCTATTAAGGAAAATCATTTTATTTTTTTCATATCTTTAATTATTTATAAGAGGTCTGACTACATATTTATAAGCTGAATTTCATTTATCTTCAACAGTTAATGGTTTTTGATTATCTACTATATTAAATAATAGTTCGTCTCATTCCATTGTTCTTATGAAGTCTGTTATATATCTACCATTTATTCAAAATGTTATAGGATCTCATTCTATGATAGCTGCTATGGTTGTGGTTCATGCTCATTTTTCGGTTTTTCAAGATGATATAGTGATACTGTCTTTTTCTGTCTGTATTTGTATAAAATTATTTATATCTCTTGTAAGTATTCAAATTTTTTTAATAGATTTGTCACATATAGTTTTATCTAAAAGGATTTTTGTATTGAATTTTTTGGGCATAATTTCTTCTCTATCGTATTCTGGAAAATTTCATTGTATGAGTAGAGATGTAGATGTAATTTTTATATTGTCTATTACAAATTGTAATGATATAAGATTGTCTGAATATTTTACTTGGATTTCATTGTTTTCTTTTGTGATTTGATAATCAGCAATTTTTTTGAAATCATTTATTGAATTTTTGGGTATTATAAGAGAAAATTCATTATCATTACCATTTGATAGTATTTTATATTCTCATAATCTGAATGAATCTGTTCAAACAAATATTAGTTTTTTGGAATCTTCTTCTATCTTGGATTTCATTAAAATTCATGTCAAAACTGGACTAAAGTTTTTGTCTGTGACTGCGTATTCTACTTTTTCTATTCATTGAGAAAACATTTGAGCATCTAAAGTGATTTTGTTATCATTTGGGACTTCTGGTAACGCAACATATTCACTGGATGGTATTCAATTAATTTCAAAATTATCTTTTTGTCATTTTATAGTCATAATTTGAGATTTTTGATCAACATTTATTTCTATCTCTTTTTCTTCTATTGTCCTGATTATATCTAGAAAAGTCTTTGCATTGATAGTGATTGCTCATTCTGCAAGTATTTTACATGGCATTTCGATCTCAATATATTTTTCCATATCTGTGGCTCTCAATACCAAACTGTCTATAGAAGCTTTCATATATATATTTTGTAGTATTGGTAAAGTAGCATTTTTTGCTACAAATCTACTAGCTATATCAGCTAAATCTATTAATTTTGCGAGTTCTATTGAAATTTTCATTTATTATAGATTAATTGTTAAAAATTTATTATGGATTTATTTTTATTTTCAATAATTACGTAGATGGGCCATTTTATCAAATCGTTTGAGTGCTTCTTGGAAATCTTGGACTCAAAATTCTGGGCATTTCTTGTTGGTAAAATATAATTCTGCATATCATACTCGCCATGACATAAATCATGATGTTCTTTGGGCTTGGTCTCATTTGGTTCTTATTATTAATTCTATTTGATGTACATTGGATAATTCTAGGGACTGACCAAAATCTTGTTCTGTGATTTTGGAGAAATCAAATCCATCTTGATTGAGTTTTTGTATTCATCTAATGATTTCATCTCTTCATCAGTAATTTACTCCAAATACAAAGTATTTATCTGAATCACATTTTGTTTTTACAACTTTATTATCCAAATATTCTTTAAAATCTGATGTTATTCAGCTTGGATTACCAATTCGTTTGAAGTTTACTTGATTTTTGATCAATATAGCATCTAAGTCATCATCAATCAATTTATACATATTCATCAAAAAATCAAACTCTTCTTTGGGTCTCTTATTCGCATTTTCTGTACTTAATCATCGTAATGTAAATACTTTTATATCTGTTTGGGTGAATGTATAGTTGACTAATTCTACTCCCCTTTCATAAGAAATCATATAAGCCTCTGGGATTGTTTGGTTGTTTAATTTGGCCCATGTTCTATTTCAATCCGGAATAATTGCTACATGCTTTGGATAAATCATTGTTTGTAGTAAATACTATAAATATTTTGCTTATAATTGATCAATATATATTTATTTAGATTGTTTTGGGTATTGGGTAATTAAATTTTTTAACAAAAAAATATCACGTTATTTGATAGTTATCTGTTTGGTAAATTCAAGGAAACATTTGTCACCTATATATTGATACTTTTTATTTAATTTATTTTTTATTTTAAATTATAATATTTCTCAATATAGTTTAAATATTTTTCAATTTGTAATAACTGTTTTTAGTATATCTCATTTTTTAAAATTTTTATTTAATGGATTGCTTAATATTATTTGTTTCATGTTGTCTGTATATCATGTAATGTTTCATTGTTCTGGAATTTCGTTTATCATAACTGTTTTGATAGATCAGATTTCTTTTTGATTATTTTCTAGGGAAATTTGTTTAAGTAAATTATTTAATTTGGCCCATCTAGAGTGTTTGACTTTGTATGGTATATTGTCTGGATATTTTCTTTGGGCTATAGTCCCTGGTCTTGTAGAATATATTCACATATAGATCATGTCAAATTGTGCGTATTGTACCAAATCTAATGTTTTTTGAAAGTCTTGATCAGTCTCTCAAGGAAATCAAACTATAATATCTGTAGTAATGCTTATTGGTCTAGAAAGGTCGTGTATTTTTTCTATAAAATTTTTGAATTGTTGTGAAGTATATCATCTAAACATTTTTTTTAGAATTTGATCTGACCCTGATTGTAACGGGATATGTATGTGTGGACATAGTTTAGGCTGAGATTGATGTAATTCTAATAATTCTTTTGAATAATATGTGGGATATGGAGATGTATATCTTAGTCGTTGTAATCATTGTATTTTACAAACTTCTTTGATGATTTGTATAAAATCAGGATGTTTATTGACTATTTGTCACAATAAAACTATTTCTTTTGCTCATTTCTGGATATGTAATGTAGCTTCTTTGATAATTTGTTCTACTGGGAAGTTTTTTTCTAATCATCTCGCATATGGGACTATACAATAGGCACAAAATTGACTGCATCATGTGGAAATTGGTACGTAGGCTGTCGAATTATGTTTGTTCATAGATGTATTTATTCATTGTGGGATGATTTTATCATACTCATTTAATATTTCGCTACTATAATTGATTTTGTATCATATTCTGGGCAGTATCAATGGTAAAAATCAGACATCATCTATCCTAAAAAATAATTCAATATTTTTTCGTTTTTGCGTAAGTGTATGAAATAGTGGATTGAATGAATGATTTATCCCAACAATATTTCAGTTTTGTAATATTTTATCTGGAAGATTATTAATTTCTTGTGTGGTGATTCAAATGATTTTTGGAGTTGTGCTTTGTAGAGATCACATAAAATTTCATATTTTGAGTTTTGAATTTTTTGATATTTTACTATTTCTGAGGTTGTGTTGTATCATACATCAGGTTATCCATATCTTTTGTTTCGGAGATATTTCTTTGAGTTTCCCTGTGATTTTATCTTCTGATTTTTGTCTGACGGAGCATGTATCAAATATAACTATGTCAGCATTAGATAAATTTTCAGTATATGAAAATCAGCAATTTAATAAAATTGCTTTGATCCTTGCACTATCTGAATAATTCATTTGACAGCCAAATATGAGTATGTGAAATGTTTTCAAATTATAAATGTAAAATTATAAAACTTGCCTGTCGGCAGTCAGGTGTGAAGTTGTGTGGTTGAATAAAATATAGATTAGTTTGTTTTATGCAAGAAAAATATTTGCATTAGTGTGGTAAAAATTTAAATTTGGGGTTTGATTTATTATTATATTTTAATAATGCAACTATTTTCATTTTTGATTATTTGATTTTGTGCTTTTATATATTATTTCCCCAACTATTATTTGAGTGAACTATGAATAAGCTTTTTGCCGTACTTGATGATTCTGGTTTTTGTATTTTTTATATTTTGGATTTGGAAATTTAATAAATATAATTCCAAAAACATAAAAAAATTGTTGATAGCTATATTGATTCTTTTAAATGGTTTGGTTTTTTTTATATTTTCTAGAGATTTTAATCAATTTTATGTCTTGGATTTGAATGTACCTGTAAATAAAGATCCTGAGCTAAGATTGTTTTATGCAAATATACACAAAAATAATGATAATTATGAAGATATAAAGGCATCTATAGACAAATATAATCCAGATGTAATTATGTTTGTAGAATTTGGAGATGCTCATTATGAAAATCTAAGAGATTTTTTGAAAGAAAAATATCCATATATAAACAGTACGACTTGGTCAAAGAAATTTATATGAAGTATGGTTTTTTCCAAATATGAATTAAAAAATCGGGCTGATGATTTTCCTCAATGAAGTCGGAGATATGCATATTTTCAATTAAATTTCGAAGATAAAGATTATTATATATATTTGCTTCATTCTAGTTCTCCTGATACTTATAAACACTATTTGATGAGGAATCAACAATTGAAAATCTTGATGGATGATTTTGATTTACATAAAAATGATCATAGGGATAATAATGATAATGTAGTGATAGTCTGAGATTTTAATACATCGCCACGAAGTGTGGTTTATAAAAATTTTGAAAACTGATTGTGAACAGGTTTTGTAAATATTACAAGGGTAAAACCTATTTTATTGACTTGGTATCTTTCTGTATTTCCTATTTTGGGGTCCCATATAGACCATATTTGGACTAATATTTCTATACAAAACATATATATAGAGTCACTTGACTTGGTCTGATCTGATCATAGAGCATTGTTGATGGATATTTCTTTATAATAACAGGTTATAATGTTTGTTGAAATCTAAAAACTAAACTTATAAAACACTTGAAAAAATTTGCAAAATATAGATAAAGCATTATAATTTATGTATATTAAAAACAAAATCTTTAGAATGTAAAAAAATCTAATGCCCAAAAAAAAAGATGAACAAAAAAGTAATATTGAAGTTGGATCTGATGTTTTTTTTGATATGGAATCTGAAAATTGGAATAGAAATAAGTCAGATTCTCCAGATTTTCTTATAAGTACTGATACTTTACCGTGATATGGTTTGGATTTGATTTTTGATCTTGTAAAAGCTAACGGATTTGATGGGATAGATTTAGCTATGTGGAAAAATTTTGACTCTTGGAATGTGAACTATGTCAAGAAACTTTCTGAAAAATATGACTTGCCTATTAGAATTGTTCAGGTTTCTGGTAATGTAAATGAGAAAGAAATGAATAAAGCATTGGATCTTTGTGATACTGTATGAGCTGATACCTTGTGTATAAATGCTCCAAAATATTTTAATTATAAATCTTTTAATTTTATTGCTGATAATATAAATTTTTATAGAAAACATAATAAAAATCTAAATTTTAGTATAATCAATCCTGAAGATTCAAACTTTTTTGTGTTACCAATACCCAAATATCGTTTTACCAATATAGTAGAAATCATAAAGAAATATTGATGTTATATATGATTGGATATTTCCAATATGGATGTAGATGGCTTCGAATATATATTTATGAGAAAGTTAAATGATTTTTTACCTTATGTTTCTGTATTGTATCTTTCTGATAAGACTAAACTTTGAGAATGACATATAATCCCTGGCGAATGAGTAATGAAGATACCCAATTTGCTAAAAAAAATGAAAGAAAAGTGATTTTATCGTTATATAAGCACAAAAGTAAATATAAGTAAATCAGATTTGTCTGATCCAGAAAAAATAAATTTAATTTTGAAGAAAATTAGAAATTATTTGAAAGAAAATTATGAAGATATAAAAATAGAATGATAAATTTTAAATTATAAATTTTAAATTATTTGGATGGGATTAATAAAATTTATTAAGGAGATGATTATTTATCCTTTTGATAAAAACAAAAAAAACAATAGATTTTCTATATTTTTGGATGCTATGTTGAAAAATTATCCATCTATTTTATGGATAAAACCAAATGTAAAAAAGGCACTTATTGCGCCTTTTCTTTTAATTTATTACATATTTAAGAAAAACTAGTAATTGGTTGTTATACAGATGGGAATTATTATTTTGTTGTTTTAGACTTGGTAGTTTTGGGTTCTTTTTTTTCTTTATTAGTTTCTTCTTTGTTTTGTTTGGTGGTTTTTTCTATTTTGGTACTACTCTGCTCTTTTACAGAAAGTTTTTGATATATTTGTTTTTCAACTTCTAGGTTTTTTGAATTTTGTCGATCTACTTCAATTCACAATTCTTCTGTGATTTTTTGTAGTATAAAGAATTTTTCTAAGCTAATTTTAGAAGATTTTTTGATCTCTTGTAGCATTTCATTTTTCTTTTCTTCTCAAATTTGAGTGTAATATTGGTTTAGTTTCTCTTCTCATCCAAATCTATCTTCAAATGATTTTAGTCTGACCTTGAATTCTTCATTGATTAGAGTTTGTGGTATAAATACATTCATATATTTAGATTGAATTGTTTGCAAAAATTTATCTATATTTTGCATTAGAGTATTGTCGTATTTTTGTTTTGTTATTTCTTTTTTGATATATTCGAGTAATTGTTCATAAGTTTTTACTTCGCTTTCTTTGCCAAATAATTTTTCTATAGTTGTTGTAGTAAGCTCTGGAAGTACTATCTTTTTGATATCTTTGATGGTAAATTTGATTTGTTTGATATCTAGGTCAGTTTTGGCATTGATTAATAAAGTTGGAATTGTCTTGATATCATATGATATACTAAAATCTTGGTCTTTGGATTTGTCTATAAAATTATCTGGAAAAAATTTATTTTCGGCAAACTCTTGTTCTCATATATATATGTTGGATTTATCCAAAATATTGGAGTCTTTGTCTAGGTATTCTACAAATATCTTGGAAACGGTATCCAAACTTATTGTATTTACATCTTGGTAATCAGCATAATTTTTTTGTATAGATGAGATAGCATTATCTATTTCTTCTTGGCTGACTTGTATATCTATATTATCTATTGGAGAATCTTTTCGATTTGAATCTGTAATTTGTACTTCAGGATATGCATCTAATTTGAGAGTGATTATAGTGTTTGAATCTTCTTTTTTTTGATTAAAGTCATATGGTTCTCAGATAAACTTGATTTGTTGATTTTCTTTGAGAGTTTCTTGTATTCAAGTATTTACGATTTCTTCGTATATTCCCATTTGTAGATATTCAGGATTGATGTTTTTTTCAACTACATTGATTGGCACAAATCCTTTTCTAAATCATGGTAGTTCCATGTCCTTTTGAAATTGTTTGATGGCTTGCGTTTTGGCTTTCTCCAATTCTATAGAAGTAACTGTTAACTGGATCTCATAGTTTGAAGATGGTCATTTAGTAATCTCTTTTTGCATAAGAAAAAATTATGTATTTAAAATCAGACTCCATAATATAAAACGAGAGTCCGATTTCAATGTATTTTTATTTTTATATAATTTTATTATGGATAATCACATTGCCCCCAGGCGCTCTCAATACAAATATCTATAGATCATCAATTGTATCACTGACACCTCCATGAATATTCTGACATGGTTGGTGTATCTTGAAAACAGAATTGATTTATACTAGATCATGGATTACAATTGTAATGTGTAGTTGAACACACTCAATTTATTATTTTGTTTGCAGAACAACTTGCTGCTTTTCAATTTAATGTGCATGTCCAAGTTCGATTATTAGTTC
This sequence comes from Patescibacteria group bacterium UBA6263, assembly GCA_002441085.1. Classification (GTDB taxonomy): domain Bacteria; phylum Patescibacteriota; class Gracilibacteria; order Absconditabacterales; family Absconditicoccaceae; genus UBA6263. The sequence continues at coordinate 1,999 of DJVF01000041.1, read as the reverse complement.
AATTTGGTGTATTATGTGTAGTAAATCATCAATATGTTCAAGAACTACATTTGTAGTCTGCTGAGCTACTTAATGTAAAATAGTTTTGATTGTGTTGTACTCAACAAGATCATGCATTACAATTATTTAAATATTGTCGTCATTCTGCTGTACATCATTGAAAACAATATCAGTCATATCTAACTTCTCATTGATTAGATGAATTACAAGTTGCTGAACTTTGTCATAGTTTGATATTTCATCGTACATCTAGAGGCGTTGTCGGATAATCTATTCATATGCCTACTCTACCTTTAAAATTGGCTGCTATTTTGTTTAGATCACTCATTGCTACGCGTAATCATACTGATGATAATGATGATAGAGAGTTTATTAGTATTCCATACTTTAAAGTACCTAAATTACTTTCATCTTTCCATTTTCATATATAATTAGCAAATCGTCAGTTATTTGTTTTGATGTCTCAATCTACACTAGTTCATGCAAAATCTCATGCTACTATTTTTAAAGATTTGGTAGTTCAATTTACATCTAATCTTTCTGATGGATTTGTCTTGCCTATACCAACATTACCGTTTATGTATAAATTATTTAAAAATTGTCAATTCCCACTTACTGTAAGTGGATAAGCTGGTATTGTTGTTCATCATATACCAACTTTTCAGTTTGTAGCTACAAATATTCAATAAAGATTATTACTTTTGATTCACACAGCATCATTTGATTCTACATATAATGTAGTTTCATTTCATACTCATCAACAATCATCATCATAGATTCGACTATCGTCTCATATTTTGATTCATTTATTAGCAGATTTGTCTCAGCATGATACTTCCAACATATTGGATATAGATACATTGTTGTTGGATAATAATCTCAATCAAGCACTGGTTGTTCAAGTATAATTCAATCGATTACTTCATAATCTGATATTTTGTGTAGCTATATGATTTCATAAATTATCTACAAATCATGTTCCTGCTGGTCACTGGGGGCCTACTGGTCATTGTATTCATTGAATTCATTGAGGTCAAGTAGCACCAGTAGCTCATGTATTTCATCTAGGACCTGTAAATCACTGAGGACCTGTCGCTCATGTAGCTCAAACTGGTCATTGTCTTCATTCAGGTCAAGTAGCACCAGTAGCTCAAACAGCTCATGTTGCTCATTGAGGACCTGTTGCTCATGTAGCACCAGTAGCTCAGATTGGTCATTGTCTTCATTCAGGTCAAGTAGCACCAGTAGCTCAAACAGCTCAGATTGGTCATTGTCTTCATTCAGGTCAAGTAGCACCAGTAGCTCAAACAGCTCATGTTGCTCATTGAGGACCTGTTGCTCAAGTAGCTCAGGTTGGTCATTGAGGTCAAGTGGCACCTGTTGCTCATTGAGGACCTGTTGCTCATGTAGCTCATGTAATTCATAATGCTGAACAATCTATTGCTAAAAATTTTCACTGTGAATCTGCATATAAACATCTATCTCATACTCAAGCTAAAGATCTAGACCTGATATATCATTGTACGTCTAATGCCTCTGATGGCACATTGACTTTGATTCAAATATTTCAGTTACTATCTATCATTATTCAACTACCTGGAGTTCATGTCCTAGTAATCCATCGTCAATTCATTCTTAGATTTTGACTAGCATTATGATCTCATAAATTATCTCATGATCATACTCATCCTCCTCCACAATCTCCACTAAATGCTTCTAATATTCAATCGGCATTGATTCTGACACATCTATTGGGTGTAGAAAGAGAGCTGAGTCTCACTCATCACAATTCAAATCTAATTCATATATCTGTCCCATCTGGAGATATTCGATAGTTTGATAAATTGATGTTTTGTGTAGCTATATGATTTCATAAATTATCTACAAATCATGTCCCAGTTGCTCATGTAGCTCAAACTGGTCATGTTGGTCACATTGGTCAAATAGCTCATGTGGCTCAGATTGGTCATTGAAGACCTGTTGCTCAAGTAGCTCAGGT
>DJVF01000003.1 GCA_002441085.1 Patescibacteria group bacterium UBA6263 | reverse complement strand
GATAAAAACATCGGAAAAATCTTTTGGGGATTTTTCTCGATTTATTTTATAAAGAGTCTCACATATCTTTTTGTCTTTTGAAAATCTTTTTTATTTCTGGCACAGTATCATTTACAATTTTTTTTCATTTGGACAAAAAATCAAATTCAATTGATGGCGTCTGTTCAATTACATTTCAAGTTTTTTGTTGTTCCAAATCTTGAATTTCTAATTTTTGGGAATTCATATTACTTATAATATACTTATAAAATTATCCAAGTTTCCTAGCAAAATAATTTTCTTTGTTTTCAAAAATTATATCAACCTTGATCTTGTTTCACATCACATTAGCAAAAGCAGTTTCCAATATTCTCTTGTTTTCTTCACTATCCAAAAGTATTTTGGTCATCTTGTTTATCACGATTGCGCTGACTGTGTTGTCTTGGATATCTTCAATTATAAAATTTCATTTTAGATTTTGTTGCAAAGAGACTTTATCTATTTGACTCACTACATTATTTCGTATCTCATCTAGATTTTGTCCAGTATTTGATTGTATTTTTTGACTAGTTTGTATTGCAACTGGAGGTAATTCAACTCTTATTACATCTACAGGTATACTTTCATTTACTACAGATTTATTTTCTTGTGTAGTATCGCTATGATTATTTTCATCCTTGGATTTGTTATTTACTGATGTGTTTGATGATAAATATTTGTTTAATGCTATTTTATAAACAATGACAGGGTATGGATAATACTTGATTGTAGATATGATTTCACTAAATCACCCACTTACTCCAAGTAAAAAATCCATATCACTATTTAAATTCTGATCTATATAGATCAAAGCTTGCTTGGCAAACTGATGCAAATCTATACCATTCTGATATATTTTATCTATTTGTTCAAATACTATATTTCTATCTCATTTTTTGATAGTCTCCAAAAAATCTTTTATCATTTTTTCAGATGCCACTCATAGAAATTTGCTTACATGTGCTTGTGTAATATCACCCAAAATACTTATCTGATCGATATATTTGACAGCATCACGTACGCATCATTCAGATATCTTGGCTATGATGGACATAGCTTCTGGTTCATAGCTTAGATTTTCTTGATTACATATTGACTGTAGATGTCATATCATATCATTTTCCAAAACCTTCTTGAAATTAAAAACCTGACAACGAGAAATGATTGTATCAGGCACTTTATGCATCTCTGTAGTAGCGAGCACAAAACACACATTATCTCTAGGTTCTTCAATAGTTTTCAATAATGCATTAAAAGCTGATTTGCTCAGCATATGTACTTCATCTATCACATATATTTTTTTCTTTAATTGAGTAGGTGGGTATGGAACTCTATCCAAAATCTCTTCTCTGATATTGTCTACTGATGTATGAGATGCTGCATCTATTTCCACATAATCGAGAGTAGTTGATCTATTTATGCTCATACAATTATCACATTGATTACATGGATTCCCATCTTGAGAGTCTGTACAATTGATAGCTTTGGCAATTAGTCTAGCAGCAGTAGTTTTGCCAGTTCATCTAGGTCAAAACAACAAAAAATTATGATTTATTTTTTGATCAGATTTCATTTGAGCTTTGAGAATCTCAGTAATATGATTTTGTCATATTATAGCATCAAATGTTTGAGGACGGTACTTGTTGGCTAGAGACACTTTGTTTGATTTAAAATATAAAATTAACAATATTTTTATATTATTTAGCTTGTAACTTTTATCTTCTATTTTTCAATCTAAATAAAAAAAATTTACAAAAATCTGATTAAAATAGATTTTTATATGTTTTTATATAAATATTTTTGATATTGACTTTATTGATAAAATAATTATTATAAACAATGCTAATAAAAATTAATAATAAACAAAAAAAAATTTATGAACAAAAATTCTGTAATTTTACTGGTTGAGGCCTTTCGAGAGCTCCCAGTAATGAATGAGATTATGAATATCCTTGAAAGAAAGGAATTCATTAATCCTAATAACCCAAAAAAATCTGGTCAAACTGTCATTGGTGTGATGTCTCCTCTTACCAGGGCGATGTTTACCTTTCTTGAAGGATATGGAAAAGAAGATTTCGAAAATGCTAAATGTGATTTCATCTTTGAAGGGCCATTTCCTTGTCCCGGACTTGAGTTTTCATGTTTACAAAAGGTGGCAGTTGAAATGGATATCTGTCCCTACGCCAAGTCGCTGCAAAAATTTAATGAAGAGTGGCCTATGTTCGCTCACAGTGATTTTGTCAGAGATTTTATGCATGCCCTTATCTCAAATCATCTACCCAGTGCAGAAAAAATTATTGAAGGATTTAATATTGTAACCACCGAGGACTTAGGTTCTCAATCTCCAGATTTTGCCAAGTATGAAGGTTGGGAAAATATGAACCTGGAAGGGCTGATGGAAGTATCAATCCGTGGTACTTTACTGGAATCGATTGCAGAAATCATTGCAGGTGGTCAATTCAAAGATGAAGATGAAAAGCATGCTGAAGATGATGTTGTGATCCGTGAGATGACATCGCTTGAAAAAGCCATATTAACCGTCATCAATATCAATCTTGAAAAGGTAAACCCGATGATTAATGAGCATACTAAACTCCTAAATGGAGAAAATTTTATTTCATCTGCCAGGCCAAATATCTCGATGGAATCATTACTTGATGGTATGGCACAAATCATTTCAATTGATATGTCCGGCATAAAGAAAGGTTTTGAACCAAAAGACAAAACCCATCCTGATTTCTTGAGAGTAAAAGAGCTTGACAAAGAAATTCGCGCAAGACACCAAGAAATCAATTCTTTCAGAAACCTCATGTGGAAAATTATTGATATGGGAATTAATCCTACTCAAAAAAATGGATATGATTGTACAGGCATTCGAGCTGGTTTCCAACTCATTGTCTTCAATGAAAATTAATGAACTGAGTAAAACTAATTACAAACTAAAACTACAAGACTGTCGTCATTTTTATGGCGGCGGTTTTTTTATTTTATTGACTTTTATTGACTTTTATTTATAAGATATAAAACAAAATAAAAAAACTAAAATCTCAAAATATGGAAACAAAATTATGGTTTTTACAAGATTTGGAAGAAATTATAGCCGCTAATAGGTCTAATTTTGGATCAGGTCCCAATAGTTGGCAAAATCTATTATTCTTTGCTATCCACGCATTTTTTACACAAAAATACTCTCAGAGAGAGCTTATTTTGAATCAAATGCAAGAAATTTATGACCAAGAGGAGCCTGCTCAAAGTAGGATTGGCTTTGTACTGCCATCCAAACGAGCTAAACCAGATACTCTGGAATTTGGATTAATCGATCCAGCTAATGTCATCAAAATGAGACCTATAAGGTATCAAAACGCAAGAATCAATGAACAATTAATTATATTGCGTTATTTGATGACATTTGTTTATAGCATCGATCCCAAATCGGAGATTATGCAAGAGTGCTATTTTGAAGAATTGCAACAAGTCTTTAGTGATTGGTTTCAGGAACAGATAATCAAGGATGCTCCACCAGACAAACAAAAGCTTAGCCCTCCTCCAAAGTCTTAAATTTATTTTCTATGATCGTCATTTTTTATGGCGATTTTTTTATATTTGACTTATTTTGTCAAATAAATATAAAATACAAAACAAAATAAAATAAAATAAAATAAAAATTATGGAACTAGATCCTAATTATATTAAAATTCTTCAAAAAGAGTTTGGTGAAGATGCAGATTTTATTCTACCGATTTGGTTAAAAGTCTTGGATGATGATCCGACACTTGCCTCTGGAGAAATCAAAAAGCCACGAGATATTCCTGTAGGTAAGTGTAACGAATATGATCTCATTCTTTTACACTGCATATCTGCTAATATTGAAGGAGATAAACAGGCGAGATTTATCCAAATATTTCTAAATAGGATATTTACTAGATTCTCCTTACCGACCGAGACAACTATCAAAATTTGCAGAGATTTTGAGATAGTGATCTCAAATTAAATTATCATTTATACCGAACCGCTTTAGAAATCTTTAATTTATTCGCTACGCTTTAACTTAAAGTTTCTAGAAGTCGTCGGTATAACTCAATCATCCAAAGAAACTGCGTTTTACTTGTTCCTTTGTTGGTTGAGTATATATCCTGGATTTTCCAGGATTTTTTTGTCAATTTATTTTTTGACGTATAGATTATATATAATAGGTATTGATTTTGTATCCAAAATATATATTTTACATCAGATTTATTATTGGATTATATTATATGGACAATCAAGCTCTGCTATATTCTCTAGATCAACAAATCATCCTATGAGATCTCAAAAATCAAACTGATTTTGATGACTATGATTTTGCTGATATCCAATCTTGGACCCAAAATCATAATGTACACGCCATCATAGATTGACAAAATAATTTCCATTACAAATTTAATCTGATCAAATCTCCACCATATATTATCTATTATATATGAAATCTAGATCTACTAAACTGAGATATACTAGGTATAGTCTGACCCAGAAAAAAAACATTTTATTCTGACAAAGTATTGGACCAACTATTGTCTTTGGCTAGAGATTATCATCTAGTCACCATATCTGGTATGGCACCATGAGTAGATCAATTGGCACACAATCTCTCTATCAAACATCATATACCTACTATAGCGGTATTGGGCTGATGAATCAAATGGTTTATGGAGCATTCAGATCGTAATATCATTGCTCAGATAGTCCAAAATGGCTGATTGGTAATCAGCGAATTTAAACTAGATTTCAAGCCTACATATTATTCCTTTCCTCAGAGGAATCGTATCATAGCAGGATTGAGCAATATACTATTTCTGCCTCAAGCTGGAGCCAATTCTGGTAGTTTGATTACTGTAGATTTTGCATTGGATATGCACAAGAGTGTATATGGAGTCCCAGATAGTATATTCTCTCTAGAGAGTATGGGTATCAACCAATATATCTCAGATCAAAAGATCGGTTTGGTTTCAGATTTTACCAAGTTTTTATCATCCAATTTTATCCCCAAATCATCTCCTCCTGTTTCTCGTTCCAAAGATATCCAACTATCTCCATCCCAAAAAACCATTCTAAGTCTCATATCAGATCAATCAGCAATATGATTGGATCAATTGTCTTTTTTGTCCCAGATGCCTTATACAGAGCTGTTTGCTATCATGACTATCTTGGAGATACATAGTCTAGTATGTCAGTCATCACCAGGCATTTACAAGATATTATAAAAAGTCCAAGGAAATACCTCGGACTATTGAGTTAATTTTTTTTGCTATTGTGCTGATCCCAAAACTCGATCATTTTTCTTTTGAGTGAGTATATCTCCAATGATTTTACATACTCAAAGTTTTCTTGGGGGATAACTTTGATAGGATTATCATCTTCGATTAAAGGTTTTTTATGTGTAAATCTTTGCAGTTTAGATACCTCTACTTCCATAGATAGTTTGATGCCATGAGTACAAGCATCCAAGCAAATTTTTTTTGCGACTTGGCGTATATCTACCAACCAAATGCGTCCATAAATTTCGTGTGTTTTCATAAATTTTGTTTTGGGTTTTATATTTTATTTTTATTTCCAGTCCAAAAAAATCTCTGCCATTATATCGATAAGGTAGAGAATAGCATTTTTTGTTGATCTTGCTTATCTAGACCAGAAATCTCTACTTCAATCCAAGAATGACTCAGATTTTAATAATAATATTTGTGAGAGATTTGGAGCTTTTTATTTTTGATTAATATATTTCAACTACATACATAAAATAATAAAAAAATATATTATTTCAAGTACAATTCCCCATGCTTAGATAAGTGTTGCAAAATATATCCAAAACTATATACAGACATCAATATTTAAAAATTTAGATATCCTCATATGCAAACACAATCATTTAACAAAAAATTAAAATGATTTACATTGGTAGAGATGTTGATAGTGATAGTGATCATTTGAGTATTAGCAGCAGCACTTATCCCTAGATTGACATCAGTTAGAGAGAGAGCCAATGACGTAGCTAGAAAAGCAGATATCCAACAATTGTCTACAGCTATAATCGCTTATCAATTGGATAAAAACTGACAATATCCATATCTATCTGGCAGTGAAGATATTGGTATACCAGTCCAGTATATATCATGACAACTTATATCAGCATGAATGGATGGAATCCCAACAGATCCTATGCCATCAAATGTATTTGAACTCTGAGGATCTACAATTACGGGCTCTTATGGATATATGAGATTGATGAGAGATTGACTCCCCAATGAATCTTTTATACTGATGGCCAAAACCCAGACTCAATGATGATCCAATCGGGTAGTATCTGGCGCTCTTGGTGTAATCAATTCTGGAAATGATTCACAGTATTTGCTACCTTGCAAAATAGTAGCCAAGACTGGAGGAAGTGCCGTTTTGGCTACTTGATGAACTTGTCTGTATACTGATGCATCTCAGCTGAGATATATCTTAGTGAGATAAAGTCAAGTACTTTTACCAAACGAGTACTTGCAAAAATCCATAAAATTGTTATCTAGTATGAGTACTTTTATTATATAAACCAATTTCAATATGACATTTAATAAAAAATTAAAATGATTTACATTGGTAGAGATGCTAATAGTGATAGTGATTATCTGAGTGTTGGCAGCAGCACTTATACCTAGATTGACATCAGTGAGATGAAGAGCCAATGACGTAGCTAGAAAAGCAGATATACAACAATTAGCTACAGCAATTATTACTTACCAGATGGATTTCAATTGAGTATTGCCTTCTGCTAGTTGAGCAACAGCAGAGCCAGTTTCTGTAGATAGTATAGCAGATGCATTAAAAACAGCATGAATGGATGGTGTGCCAAGAGATCCGGTTCCATCTACAACAATTACAAGATTAGGAGGTGATTTAGCTACAGCATCATGATGAAGTTATTGATATATGAAATTAGAAAAGGATTGAATTGGTAGTTGATGATTTGTAATTATATCCAAGACACAAACAGCTTGATGATCTAATCGATTGATTCAATCTTGAGCAACAACATTGACTTGATGATTTATTACTCCATCTACAGATATATCTACTCTTGAGGTTTGTAGAGAAGTAAAAAAATCTTCTGATGAGGCTTCGTTTGATATGACAAACTGAGCGTGTGTTTATGACAGTGCAGATGAGTTATATTATGTAATGGCTAGATAATTATACAACAAATATTTTCTTACCAAAAAACCACGGAGCAATCCATGGTTTTTTGTTTATCGTATAGGAAATTCTAAAATTTCCTAACAGCATAGCTGGATAAAATTGTCGTTAAACTTCTTTGGGAAGTTTCGGCGACTATTTTACTCCCACCCAGCCTCCCTCTCCTTTGACTACGCAAAGGACCAAGGTAAAATAGAGGGAGGAAAAACTCTAAAAAAGCGAGAGATAAAAAAGTCCTCTCTATTTTAGAGAGGACTTGACTGCCGTCAGGCAGGTTTAGGAGAGTAAAATCTACACATAGTTCACTTCTGCTTCCAAACTCACTCCAAACATTTCTTGGACTTTGTTTTGTATTTGATTAGCAAAATTTACTATATCTTGTCAGCTTCATCATTGGTTGATGATCACTAGAGCGTGATATTGATAAGTACCTACTTTGTTTTCTTTTACTCATTTAAATCCCGCCATCTCTATTAATTGTCATGCAGACAATTTGATCTCTCATTCAAAATCAAATCATAGTAGATTATCATATCTGGTTTTTAGTTGTTCAAAATTTTGTTTACTCACCACAGGGTTTTTGAAAAAACTTCCTGCTGTTCATATTTTTTTCCAGTCTGGTAATTTACCATTTCTGATCTCACTGATCATGTCTGCCACATCTTTGACGGTTAATTTGGCTATATTGATATTTCATTGATCTATTTTTCTTTTGATATCTGCATAATCTATATTGAATATATAATCTGTATTTGCTTTGGTCAAGTCCCATATCACATGTGTAACTAGTATTTTATCTTTGTATTGCTTTTTGAATATGCTATCACGATAACCAAATTGGCACTCAGAATTATCAAATATTTGTATATCTCCAGTATCTATATTTATTCATCTGACTTGATGGATGATGTCTTTGACTTCTACTCAGTATGCTCATATATTGCCTATTGGAGCTGCTCATACACATCCTGGTATCAATGCCAAATTTTCTATTCAGCCATAGTTTTGCGATACACATCGATCTACAAACTCTGGCCAATCTTCACCAGCTCATACTTGCAACAATACTTGTTTATCATTTTGATCGATTATTTCTTTTCACATAATTTGATTTTTTACAATCAATCCATCAAAATCTGACTGAAACAAAGTATTGGCTCACCCTCACAATACAAATCTTTTGTTTTCTTTCCATATATTGCTTTGTATCAATTCCAAAATCTCCTCTTCACTTTTTACTATTACAAAAAATTTAGCTTTAGCGTCCACTCACAATGTATTATAATTTTTTAGTGATATATTTTGTTGTATCTGCATACCGTCAATTATAGATATAAAAAATTACTTTTATTTCTCACTGGACAAATTTATACTTTTACATTTTTTATTCAATCCAAAAAACTACCATGTCATTCCGGTGCTTGTCCTTTGCGAAGTCAAAGGGTTATTGTGAAACTGCAACCGGAATCTTATGTTTGGTAATTTTAGATTCCGGCTGCAAAACTTGACGCCGGAATGACTAGTATGGTTTTAGAAATTTCTAAATATATCTCTGAGTTTTCTTCTTTCTTGTTCCATTCTTTGTTTTTCTTTTTGGTCTCTTTCATAAATTTTCAATTCTTCTCCTACCAAAAAAATAAATTTATTTAATTTGTCTACGACTTGCATTTTTTTGTTATCATCGTCTTGCAAATCTTGTACTTCATCATATAGCAAAACTTCATCCAATATGATTTGCAAAGATCCATCATTTTTTTTCAAATGTAAGTTATTTTGTTCTTGTAATGAGCTATCATTGTCTGTTTCTATTTTGCTAATCAATATTCGATCGTTTTGGTCTTCTTCTTTGATCAATCGTAAATTATAGTTTATACTGGATTTGCCATTATTTCCACCTATTAGCTGGATATAATCATCATCGTCCATTCCAGCAGTATCGTATAATTGGGTAGTTTTGTTGACTAGTTCATCAAATTTTTGGATCAAATCAGATTTGTTTGCTGGTTCCATTTCCATTTTTTTTTCATCACTTATTATTGCTTCTTCATCCTGATCTTTTTGATCAATTGTATTCTCTTGGTCTCAATCTATCTCTGTATCTATATCTTGAGTATTGGAAACTTGTGGCTTGTTTACATTTTTTTTATTTGCTTGTACAAATACTTTGGGCGTCTCATCTATATTTTCTTCCTCACTAATTATTTCTTCTTCATCTTCTGTTTCAGCTTCAACTTCTTCCTCATTAGTTTCCTCAACTTCTTGAGTTTCATCCTCTTGCTGCACATCTATTTGATTATTCAAATTCTTGTTTGTCTTGCTTGTGGTATTATTATCTACATCGTCAGATTCTTGTGCTTTCCCGTCTCCATCTTCCTCATCAAAAATCGGATCAAAATCAACCTGGTGATTGTCTTTACTTTCTGTGTCTTCTACCTCATCCAAATTTATATCAAAATTATGAGATTCTATATCATTATTGTTTTGTTCGTTATGAGTTTTGCTTGTATCTATAGGATGAAACAATTCTTCATTGTCAAAAATATCTTCTCCTCATCCAAAAACTCATCAAGATCAGATTTTTTTCTTTTGGTTTATATCTTGATTAGGGGTATTGTTTGCTATAGGATCTGCCATTATCTATTATGTATAAAAGCTAAATGATCATCAAGTATTGATAATATGCTTGTATCTACAATACTGTATCCAAATCCAATTATAATCAAAATTTATTCAAAAAGCAAATTTATACAAAAAACATTTGCAATCATTCCAAGATGTCTTATAATCTAGCTTGGCCGTATTATTTTATATACAAAATATATAGGTCGTCTTTATATTTTTGTAAAAATTGTCAATGGAGGAAAAAGAATTTATAATCAGTGAGACAAAATTGTTTGTTGGTTGATTAAATTGGAAAATGAGAGGTCGCGAACTCAATGAAGAATTCTCAAAATTTTGAGAAGTAATATTCGCGAGAGTTAGATTGGGTGATGATGGCAAAAGCAAGGGATTTGGTTTCGTAGAATTCAAAAACCCAGAAGATGCTAGCAAAGCAAAAGAATCTATGGATGGTACAGAACTTTTATGAAGAGTTATCAAAGTAGATTTTGCAAAAGAAGATCCTGAAAAACTTCAAGCTAGAGAAGAGAGAATGAGACAAATGGCTGAAGAAGCACAAAATACAGAAGAATAGTATACAGATATAGCCCCAATTATATAAAACACCGACAATTATTGCCGGTGTTTTTTCTTGATATACCAACTCAAAAAGATATCACAATATTACTAAGTGGTTTGTGATTGTATCTCAAAGTAGTTTACTTCCTCAACCTATCATCTGGAGACCAAACATCTCGCATAGCGAGAAGGCGTCATCCACCTTAATCCTTTAGGAGAGAGGCTCGATATGACACGGCCACTTGGTTAAAAACTGTCATCCTGAGTAAAACGAAGCCTGCCTGTCCGGTAGGCAGGGATCCAGGAATTTAAAAATAATTTTATCACAGGATTTACACTAACCCATCTTAAATGAAAAAAATAAATGAATCTTTTACTTGTATCAATTGTCACCAAAATATTACCCAAGCTGACAAAACCTGTAGAAATCATTGCCCATATTGTTTCGTATCATTACATGTAGATTGAGATATACCATGAGATAGAAATACTGATTGCTGATGAACTATGTACCCTATAGATTATCAAACCAAACATTGATCTATCAAGATTCTATTCCAATGTAGTAAATGTGGCAAACAACATTGGAACAAAAGATCTTTGGATGATCAGGTTGATCAATTAAATAAATTGATAGAAATCTATAAACCATTTTTTTTCTAAATTTGATAATTTATTTCAAATAAAATATTTTTTTTAATTTTTTTATTTTAAAAGCTAGATAAGAGCTAATTTTTTGTAGCATAAAAAAGTCCCTCAAAATTTGACAAATAAAAAAATCTGATTATAATTGATACTACCAATATGGAATTCCATCATCTCTCGATAAAATATATTAGCTAAATTAATATATTCTATAGGAAGATGGTCATTGTAAAAACAATTTATTGATCTAAACAATCAGTAATTATTATTGAGGATACTAATTACATAATTATAGTGCTCAAACGTTATCTTGATACTACTAGCCGCATCACGATAATTACAACACTTGTATGTATGTTTGTTAGTTCACTACTGCTAGTCCAAACTTTTCAATATTTGGCTTATTTGCTCTGCTCTTTGATTTATTTCATTTTGTACTCAAATTGGTTATGTTGTTATAATGTTCACTCTTCCTTTTAAATTATTTCCAAAACTTAGATTTACTCATCAGAGTAAATTTTTTAAAACAAAAAAAAATAGAAATTTGCATCCTATTTTAATATGGCAGGGCGTGAGGGGATTGAACCCCCGACTGCGGTTCCGAAGACCGTCATGTTACCACTACACCAACGCCCCATATTTAAATATTACTAACTTTCAAAAACCCATCTTTCAAAGTCCATCTTTCTATATGACCACTTCTTTTAATCTTTTTTTCCAATTCTCTTGCTTCTTCATAAGTATTTACAACATAATATCAAACTAAGTCATATATCTCAAAAGTTTTTGTAGTAATAGTTTTTCACCTTCTATGTTCCAACAATCTTCTTTTCAAATTATTGGTAGATCAGCAATAATATCTATCTCATTTAAGTATATAAACATAATACATATTATAATAAACATATTTAAATAGCTGCGGTTCGGACTCCGCTAAAGCGGAGCGGGAGACCGTCATGCCCCTGATAGGCTTCAGCAAATTTACCACTACATTTATTCCGCTTCAGCGGAACCAACGCCCCATATTTAAATATTATCCATCTATTTTATCAAACTACCAATAATTTTATCATTCCATCTTCTATCATTTCCAATACTTTCTCTTTTCAATTGTATGGAACTTGTCAATCCATTTCCACAAAATTAATCAAATCCAATTTTATCTTACTGATAATTTCCTGTTTAAGTATTTTATCTATTTTTTCAATGCTTTGATACCAATTAGCCAAAAATCATAACAATTCATAATCAGATGAACTTAACTGATATATTATTCCATCATTATTTTTAACTATACTGCTATTCAAAAATATTCCATCTTCCTGCAAGTTTTTGATCATACTATCCAATTCTTCTTTGTATTTTATATATTGTCCAAATAATGGTAAATGTATTTTTATACCGATTAGTTCATTATTTTTTATTTCCATTTTACCATATATCAGTACCAATCCAAACAAAAAATTTATAATGCTATTTTTTCATTCTAGATGATTGATTCTAGGTATCGTATTTTCATTTGATTGTATTTTATCTACTATTATACCTTTTTCGCTCTTTATCAACTTTCAGTCAATTCCCAATTTTTCTAATTTTTTATTTATTATATCTACTTCACTATCTTTGATCCTAGGTACAAAAAAATATTTATCACCAGTATTCTCATCAAATCCAGAGAACAATCACAAAGCTAATCCAAATAAATTTTTATCCAATTCTATCCCTGATATCTTTTTTCTTTTTATTATAAAAAACACATTCATATTTTCTCCCAAATTCTTTAGATTTATTATTTTTATTTGTTTCTTGTGATATACTACGATTCATTTGTCATAATCACCAAATCTATATCCAGATGCTACAAAATCATATTCTTTTATCTTGGGGATATTTGGATTCTCTATGACTAGCAAATTATTTTTATCTATCAGTATTTCCATAATGATACTTTAAGATATAAAAATATTACATATAAATATTGTCAATTTATCTAGTTTACTGTCTTTTTATGATTTTATAGAGCAAAATTATTTCAATCAAATTTACCATTATAGCAGTTCATCAATAACTTATAAAAGGTAATGTCAGTCATGTATTTGGTAATATTTTGATATTTACTCATATATTTATAAAAGCCTGTATCATAATCAATGAAATCAATCCAACTCACAAAGTTTTGTGATAATCATCTTTTACTTTACTTAAGTTTCTCAAAAAGTAAAAGGCCAGATAAAAATACAATCATAGCAGAGCCATATTTCATACAAACCCTAGTTCTTCTGATAATGCAGCAAAAACAAAGTCACTCTGAGCCTCTGGTATAAATCCAAATTTTTGTAATCATTTGCCATATCATTTTCACCAAAATCATCATCATCATATAGCTATAAGTGCTTGTTCATTTTGTCGTCATATACCTTTTTTTTGAGGATCTATATCTGAATTTATAAAATAGGTAAATCTTTGTTGTATATAGGCGAATCTACTACTGATCATAGAGGCGGACAATCATACTATCAAAGCTCCAAGTACTCCAGCTACAAATATACCAACTACTTTTTTTAGCTTTAGTCATGCATACCAAGCCATTACTAATCATGTGAGTCACAATATCAATATTGTCCCAAGGTCAGGGATTAGCAAAAATATAATAAATAGCATAGCGTTCAAAACCACAAAATTAATCAAAAATTCTTTTTTATTTACAGAATTTCTTTTTCTCAAAAGTCGATTAGCTAAAAATATCACATATCCCAACTTAAAAAATTCTGATGGCTGTATACTAGGCAATCATGCTATATCTATCCATCATCTAGCTCCATTTAGCACTATCCCAACTCATGGTATAAATACAGCAATTTGTAATACCAAGATAGCTATTGCTATTATATTTACATTTCTATTGTTTTGAAAGATTTTGATAGGTATCCTATAAACAAATATCGCTACCAAAAAAGCTATTCATATATTTTTCAATTGCTTCAAAAAATAAAAGTAATTAGATGCTTCTCAGCTCATTACTCATTCTGCTATTTTTGACAGAGTCAAGGCAAAAGATTGGTATATACTCACACTATATATAGCCAATACACCAAACAATATCAATAAAACTCATATTATAAGTATAGGCACTTAAATAATTTTAAATAATAAATTAAAGATTTACAATATCCAAACCGACTATCTTGCAATTCCAAGTCCTTTCAATATAAACAACAAAAGATAAATTTCAATCTATAATCTTTGTTATACAAATCACTTAGCTCATTTTTAGATAATATTAGATGAGCATTACTTTATACTTTATAATATTTTTATGAACATTTGATTGGTATGAGCTACAAATGTTGGCAAATCTACGTTATTCAATAGACTAATATGACAATTTCGCGCAATTGTAACTGATATACATTGAACCACAAGAGATATTATCCAACACAAATTCAACTTACAATGATTGTGAGATGTTGTCTTTTCTGATAGTCCCTGATTATTGGACTTTGAAGATGAACGAGAATTTATAAAAAAAATAATAGACAAATCAGATTTGATATTGTTTATTATTGATGATAGTGTAGGTATGAGCTCCAAAGAGCAACATATTTTTTCTTATATTATGGATGCTGGCAAAAAGAAAAACACAATTTTGGTAATCAA
>DJVF01000027.1 GCA_002441085.1 Patescibacteria group bacterium UBA6263 | reverse complement strand
AAAGAAAATATAAAAAATCTTTGGATAAAAGAATTTGTTCAAAAAAGAGATGACATGATGCTTTTAGATGCTTGAATATTAATGAATCCACAAGTTTGGGTTGCCTCAGGACATGTTTGAGGTTTTTCAGATCCTTTAATTGAATGTAAAGATTGTCACGCTAGACACAGAGCTGATAAACTTATTGAAGCAAAAATTGATGCTGACGCAAACTGTACTCTTCCAAATAATTGGGCTGGAGATAAAACTCCTAGTGAAGATTTAAATACTTATACTGCTTCTTGAAATCTAGAATGTCCAAACTGTAAATCTAAAAATTTTGCAGATGTAGTGAGATTTAATTTGATGCTAAAAACTCAATTAGGAGTAAATGAAGATAATTCAAGTTTGTCTTATTTAAGACCAGAAACTGCTCAATGAATATTTGTTGATTTTCCAAATATTTTGAGAACTTCCAGAAGAAAACTACCATTTTGAGTAGCACAATGCGGAAAAGCATTTAGAAATGAAATCACTCCAGGAAATTTTATGTTTAGGGTGAGAGAATTTTATCAGATGGAGATAGAATATTTTGTAGAAAATGATGAAAAAAAATGACTAGAATGTTTTGAAGATTGGAAAAAAGCTAGTAAAGATCGATGGATCAATGAGATATGAATTACTGAGCAAAAACTTAGATTTAGAGATCACGATGCTGATGAATTATCATTTTATAGTAAGTGAACATGTGATGTAGAATATAAATTTCCACGAGGATGGTGAGAACTGCAAGGTATTGCATATAGAACAGATTATGATCTCAACCAGCATATGAAGTTTAGTGGTAAAGATTTGCAATATGCAGATCCATATACTGGCAAAAGATATGTACCACATTGTATAGAACCAAGTCGATGACTCACTAGAGCTATACTTACAGCTATGATAGATGCTTATGATGAAGAAAAATACACCGATGCAAATGGAAATGAACAAACAAGAGTTGTTGCTAGATTTCATAAAAATATTGCACCTATAAAATTTGCAATCATTCCTTTGGTAAAAAAAGATCAAGATCAAGTAAATATGTGAAAAGAAATTTACAAAAAGCTGAGTGAAAACTATATGTGTGAATTTGATGATAGCGGGAATATATGAAAGTGTTATCGCAGGCAAGATGAGATAGGTACCCCATATTGCATCACTATAGATAATCAAAGCATACAAGATGGAACTGTGACTATTAGAGATAGAGATAGTATGAAACAATGGAGAATAAAGGCAGAAGAAATCAGATTTTAGAAATTATAAAACTTGCCTGTCGGCAGTCAGGTGTGAAATTTTAAATTTTAAATTATTGAAATGAGTCTAGAGAAATTTCAAAAAGATACAGATCAGTGGACAGAACAATTTAAGCCACAATATTGGCCACCACATGAAGTTTTAGCTCAAATGACAGAAGAATTGTGAGAAATTTCTAGAGAAATCAACCATCTACATTGAGTTAAAAAAAAGAGAGAAAATTTAGAGCAGATCAAACAAAATTTATGACAAGAATTGGCTGATTTATTATTTGCTATTTCTTGTATGGCCAATTCTCATGATATAGACTTGAAAAAAGAATGGGACAAAATGATGGAAGAGAAAAGATATAAGAGAGATAATAATAGATTTGAAAAAAAATAACTAAATATATACTTAGATTCCGGCTGTAAACTTTGTCAATTAAGCCGGGATGACTTAATACTTTTATGCTTTAGGTTTTGATAATGAAAGATATTTTAAAATTTCTAGAAGCACTGGAAGCAAATAATAATCGTGAATGGTTTGATATAAATAGAGAAAGGTATAAAGGAGTAAGGTTAAAGGTATTAGATTTGGCAGATAAGTTGATAAAAGAGATATCGAAGTTTTATGATCTAAGTCATGATCTAAAACCAAATGAATGTATTTTTCGCATCAATAGGGATATTAGATTCAAAAAAGATAGGACACCATACAAAACCAATATGTGAATAGAGATATCTAGATATGGAAGGAGACATTTGGTAAAGAGTTGAATGCCCTGTTTTTATTTACACATACAGCCGTGAAATCAATCTTTTATAGCTTGATGACTATATTCTCCAAGTTTGGCAACTGCATCAATAATTAGGGAAGCTATAGACCAAAAATGATCAGACTTTAAAAAAATTATAAATAAAATACAAAAATCTAAATCATTTGATTTGTATAATGAATCATTGAAAACATCGCCTAGATGATTCACCAAAGATAATGCAAATATTGAATTATTGAAGCTGAAGCACTGGATATTTGAAAGACCAGTGAGTGATAAGGAAATGAAGTGAGGAGAATTTGAAAAGGATTTGGTAAGGGATTTGAAAAAATTAGCACCTTTTGTAGAATGGCTGCAGGATAGAATCGATGAATAAAAAATCCTCAGTCTACTTCGTATCCAGATCCTTTAATAAAGGAACACAAAGATTTTAACGCTTTAGCGTTTTATATGAAATTGATTACAAAGAATAGATATGCTTATCATGATTATAGTTTCGACAAAGAATACAATGTCGGAATAATTTTGAAGTGACATGAAGTAAAGTCGATTAAATGAAGTCATATAAATATAAAAGATTCTATAATCAGGATAGATAACAAAGAACTATGGATAATAAATATGGACGTGCCACTTTATCAAAAAGCATCTATTGCTCAGATATGATGATATGTAACTAAATGAAAAAGGAAATTATTGATTACAAAAAAAGAACTTGCAAAAATTTCAGCAATGCTGGATAAATCTTGAAATACTGCTATACCACTAGAAGTTTATCTAGATAAAAGATGACTTGTAAAATTAAAAATATGAATATGAAAACTAATGAGAAAAGTAGAAAAGAAACAAATTTTGAAAGAAAGAGATTTGAAGAAGCAAATGGATAGAGATATTAAGAGTATGAGAAACTAATTGTCATATCGAACATAGTAAGATATCTTTTGAATTAAAGAGACTTCTCGATAAACTCGAAATGACAAAGTACTATCTAAAAAATATTTTTCTATAAATCATTTCTATAGCCAAGCGGATGCTATTGGAATTTTTTTGTCATTTACCCAAACTATAATCTGTATAACGAATATGTACTGGGACTTCTTCATATTTGAATTTAAAATGTTTGATTTGTTCATTTAGTTCGTTTGCATAATGCATACCGTCGGCTGTAAGATTGATTTTTCTAAGTGCTGACAAATTAATGACTCTGTATCAATTATGTGGATCTGAGACTTTGGTTCAATAAAACAATCTAGTAACGATTTTGGATATAAACAATATTACTCTTCTAGTTTTGGGTATGTTTTTGGCTTTTCAACCATAAACGAATCTAGATCATAGATAAAGATCATTGGGTCTATTTTTATCTTTTGTAATATCTTTTTTGCTGTTTATTAAATGAGATATTCTGATATCTTCGTTTTTGATTCTATCAACAAAAGTTTCCATATCTTGGATATCCATCTGTCAATCTGAATCAAAACCGACGAACCATCTTATTTTGAGTTCATCTCAATATTTTTTGATAAAATTATATCCAGTCTGATTAGCAGCTCATCATCATCTATTGATGATATGTGAAAGTATGATAAATATTTTGTCTGGGTATTGAGCTTTTTTGGCTTGTAATACTTGCAAGGTATCGTCTTGGGATCAATCATTGATAAATACAATTTTGCGAAATCATGCTGCAAAAATCTCATCTATGACAGCTCATACTTTGACTCATTCATTATAAACTCTGATATTGAAAACAAAATTATCTTTGTAATCAGTATTTTTGAAATTTTGGATATTGTCTTTTTCTCTATAATATCATTCATATATAGCTTGTCGAGAGGTCAATCTTGTCAGTTGATATTTATCTTTTGTGTGATTATTTAACAAACTAATATAGAAATAAAACAAGACTATAAGTCATATATAAACTAGTACATCAGCTCCTCTAGCTGTACCAAATATTTGTCAGAATTGATTGAGTATATTTTGGTTGATAGCTGATAATATTACAAATCATGATCATCAGATAAATACAATCATGTGTAATATATTCATCCTTTTGCGTTTGTACAAATCTATTCCAAACAACAAAAATATTACCGATGATACAATCAATATAAACTGCAACAAAGACATTCCGTACATATAGGATGATTAGCTATTAAAAATTATTATTTGTTGACAAAATTTCGTCAATCTTCTATGGCTTGAAATATAGATCTAGTAGATTCTCGTCATAATATCTGTTTAGCTTTGAGTGGATTGGCTATAGAAACATCTACATCTCATGGCCTTCTAGGCGATACTTCATATGGAATATCTTTTTCTGTAATTTTTTGAGATATTTCTATAATCTCCTTAACACTCTTGCCATTTCATGTTCATATATTGAATATATCATATAATCACAAGGGATTTTCTGCCATGTTTTGGAATTGTATATAATCTAATATATGCTTATATGATGCAAGATGAGCCTCTGCGACATCCATTACATGTATATAATCTCTAACTCATGTGCCATCATCAGTTTTGTAATCATTTCATCGTATGTTGAGCTTTTCTATCTCTCATTTTGCCACCTTGTAAATAAATGGAACTAAATTACTAGGTATTCATTTGGGGGTTTCTCATATCAGATTGGATGGATGCGCTCAGACAGGATTGAAATATCTCAACAAGACACAATTAAAATTTTTGTGAGAAGACATATCTTTGAGCAAATATTCCATAGTAAGTTTGGTTGTTCCATATGGATTGTTTGTATTTGTACGATCACTCTCTGAAAATGGAGGTATAAGCTTGAGAGAGTCATAAACAGTAGCACTAGAAGAAAAAACTATATTTTTGACATTATGATTATTCATAGTTTGCAAAAGATTGATAGTCCCTTGTATATTATTTTCATAATATAGAAATGGATCCTGACAAGATTCTCACACTGATTTTTTGGCAGCAAAATGTATCACTCAATCTATATCAGTATTTTCTTGAAATATTTTTTCTAAAGCATTGGGGGTTCTAATATCTATTTCATAAAACTGAGGCTGCTTGGATATCAGATTGGTAATAGAGTCCAAAACTCACATATGACTATTGGATAAATTATCTACTATAATTAAATCATATCAAGCCTGACCAAAAACAACTGATGCATGAGATCCTATATATCCCAATCATCATGTAATCAAAATCTTCTGAGTTTGTTTCATTGTAATAAAAAAATTCTAAATTGACTTTTGATTATAATTAGTTGACATATAAAATCAATTCCAGAATACTTGACTTTATCCAAAATAGATATTGCTTTTGAAAAAGAAAAAAATATATGTTTTAATGTAAACCAAAAACAAAAAACGTAATGGAAAACGATAAACCATGGAATGATCAAAACACTCCCATAGAGGAGAAAGGATCCAAAATGTTTTTTATAATACTTACAGCAGCTCTTGTCGTTATTTATTTCGGCTTAATGGTACTAGCTTATTATAAAAACAACTAAAAAATTAAACAAAGATTATCTTGCTTACAGGGTAATCTTTTTATTTAAGAAATCCGTAGTATAAAAATATAAGTCAAAATAATAAGAAAACAAATCCAAAAGATACCAGAAATGATGATTTGTTGTAAATCTTCATTATATTATTTAAAAATTTGGGGTGTAAGATATATACTCATGTATTGATGACCATCAACCATCACATAATAGTAATAATCAAGGCCCAAGAAAAATTCCATGAGCTATAAAAGACCAAGATAATTATCCCAAATAGAAACTTGAAAGATGCAGTAATAAAAGTCAAAAGTAAGTTTTTGGGCATTTCTGCTATCAATTTTTTGTATCGATTGACATGGATAATCATAGATAATCAAAAAACCAGAAGTAATGGAGCAAAAATTTGGGCTATAATTATAGCATTTTCCATCTTTTATTTTGGTAAAAAGATAAAGACTAAAGTTTGATAGATTGTTCCTGTCATGTTTGCATATTTTTGATTTTGTATATTGATGATTGTTTTTCTCATTCTCAAAGGATCACTACGTATGGTATTCATTTTTTGTCGGCATATCAGAATTGCTTTCAAAGTTTATCAGCGTCAGGATATATTTCTATATTCTTTCAATCTTGAATAAATTGATTTGCTAGAGAAATAATATCAGCAAAATTTTCGGGAAAATTTAGAAACAAATAATCTGATACTGTATTTTGTGCTGGTTGCAGAGTTTCTAATATAAGATAAACCATCCTAGATAAGCCAATACTTCAACCCACTCCAGAATAGAAGTTTTTTTTGGGATCGATATATCAGGTCAGATTTTCGTATCTTCATCATGAACTAATACTACCAAGTCACATATCATCTTCAAAAAATGTTTCATAGACCGTACCTGTATAGTAATCAAGTCAACGTATAATAAATGGATCATAAACAAAAGAGAATCAATCTGATTGATTGAGTAAGTTTATATTGTTCATAACTTCTTGTATTTCTTTGAGACCTCTATTGAATGTATCATTGCTTGCTAAATCTATATTTAGATCTTCTAGTTTTGTCTGAGTGAATTGAATTATTTTATTGTAGTCAGTTTCATAGAGATTAAATGTTTTGAGTTCTTCTTCAAATTTGGATTGTCAAATCTTGTAATATTTATCTAAAAGCGAATACATCGCTTGAATATCCAATCACTCAAACTGAGAAAAAAAGCCTGACAGCAAATATCTATTATTTATGTGCATAGTAATTTTTTTGGATGGAAGAAATTGATCCTTGATTTGTTCTAATGTCTTGAGAATTAAAAAAAGAGTTTCACTATCATAAAA
>DJVF01000038.1 GCA_002441085.1 Patescibacteria group bacterium UBA6263 | reverse complement strand
TATCTCCAGTTTTTATATAAATTTTCATATCATTATCTACTTCTATATCAGATCTAGATGCCAAAATATCACTAATCAAAGGCCCTTTCACTTGAAAAAATAAAACATATACAAGCAAAAGAGACAGAAATAAAACAATAACCGATAATCTTAGTATTTTTCTTTCTAACTTTGGCATACTATATTATTTAGCTAAAATATTGTTAATTCAATAATTCTATTTTATCTACATCTACAACTACAGGAGTCAATCTTCACAACATTTCTATATTTACAATAACTGTTCATTTCTCTCAATCAATATCTCTTATACTTCATTTCATTCATTTAAAATCTCATGTTTTCAACAATACTACATCATTCTTTTTATAAGGTATAATCAGCTCTGATCTTTCTTGAGATTTGTTTATTTGTTCCATGATAGCTTCATATTCATTATCTGTCAAAGGTACTGGACGAGTTTCAGCTCAAACAATCAATCTCACTCAAGGTGTATTTCTTACAACATATCGTATTTTATCATTCATTTTAGACTTTATAAAAACATATCCAGGGTATAGTTTCTTTTGCTTTATTATTTTCTCTCATTTTTTCATAGACGTTTCATTTATCATAGGACATATATAATCCACTACATCTTCATTTAATCATTGTTTATTTACCCTTTCTCTCAGGTTTTCTATTACCAAAGACTCTTGCCCAGAAACCACACTCAAAACATATCGTTTAAAAGAATTATCTTCTATCTGTTTTTTAATTTCAACTATATTTACATCTTTCTGCATAAGTTTAATTTATTTAATAAAGATTATGACATACTATTATAGAACAACTTATATACTGAAGAAAACAATGTATCAGTCAATACAAAATAAAGACTAGCTACTATAACTAGACCAAAAATAGCAACAGTCAAAGTTATATATTCCCTTTTGTTTGGGCGTTTCAACTTTTTAACAGTTTCCAAACTATCATAAACAAATTTCATCATAAGCAAAAAAATTACTCAAATAAAGTCTATTACTTTTATAAATCCAAAAGCTATTTTCAAGGGGAATTGATAATAAAATTATTTAGCCCCAGCTGATAAATAAACAATAGCTTTATTTCTATCTCATGCCATTAAAACAGAATCGGTCTGACTAAAAATTTTTAAATTCATTGAATTAAATTTTATAAGTTCACAAAACATTTTTAGTACTATATTCTTATGAAAAAAAGAATCGTTTAATTTTTCTAGTCAGTTTTTTTTATCTTTTATTAACAATAATTCATTATTTTGATTTTCTACATTGATATCAGATATAAAAGCAAGATTAAAATCAGATTCTATATCAAATTCTAATATAAAATTTATAAAATCTTGTTTTTTGACTTTAGATCATATATAAATATTGATCAAATTTTTAATATCCAAAAACATCCTTAAATAAGGTAGTTGAGAATAAATAGACTCTTTTCAGAAATCACAAAATTCCAAAAAATCAAATTTATTTTTCAATCTTTCTAAACTTTTATCAAATTTTCGCTTTTTTCACAAAAAGGGTCATATTGATTTATTGTAAATCAATATTTTATCATCATTATTTCATTCAAAGATCAATATAAATTTATTTTTGTTTTGTAAAGCTCAATAAGAAGCTGCTTGCAAAACCCCAGTATAAAGATGATGAGATCTAGGCAAAAACACAATATCAAAACTCCTAGGAATACTATTTAAGATATTCTTAGCGGCAAACAAATAAGAAAGAGTCTGTTCTACAACCACTTCATGATCAAATATAAGTTCTTTCATTTTAAAATATAAACCATAAACTCAAATTAATTTGGATAACACCTAAGAATTTGCAATACAAACCTATCAGCTAATCTATAACGCTTATCTCGTTCTTCAGCAGACATAAACACAACAGAAACAGTTTCAATAAAATAATCTCTAAAGATTTCATTTATACAATCTTTGATTTTATCTATTTGTGGTTTTTCAAGATTTTTATAAATCACTATCAAATCCATATCCAAGTTAGCACCAAATCTTTTCCCAAAATAATATTTACTTATCATTATATTGTAAGAATCAAACAATTCTATTATATCTTGTTTCAAACCAGAAAAGAATATATTTTTTATATTTTCAAAAAAGTCTTTTTTGATACAAATACTCCATCATTGTCACTCTTTATCTACATCTATCACTTTTGCATCATTCAAAGAATCTATTTGTTTTTTTATAGCTGGGAAAGTCCATTCTAATTCAGCTTCCAATGCTCTCATGGAGATTCACTGCCTCCTAAATATAAGATATTTCAAAATATCAACCTTTGCCTTACTTCAAAATAATTTTTCTAAATTCATCAAACCTCAGTGATATATAAAGGATATCATTCTTTTAACAAAATATATTTATTTACAAAATGAATACAAGCTACAAAATTTGACAAATAGAAATAAATAAATAAAGTATATATACAATTATTTATATTAATTTATTTACATGGATTGAAAAATCGAAAAAAAATTGAAAAAACTATTTGTAGCAGACATAAAATATATGTCCAATATGCAACTTGTAGAAAAATTAACAGCAAAAGATGCTATGATCAAACCGGTCTTTTTACAACAAGACGACAACATAGATACAATTTTACAGAAATTAAAACGTGAAAATACTTATACATGTATAGTCATAAACAAAAAAAAAGAATTCGTATGAGAGATATCTGTCGAAGATATTATAAAATTATTCTTACAACAGTTAAATAAGCTACCTTTAATTCAATATTTAAATAGATGATACAAAACTTGAATATTTTATAAAACAGCGATACAGCTAATCAAAAAACACAAAAACTTTGTAAAAGAAGATGCTAATATAAACAAAGTAATCAAATTAATATACAAAGTATGATTTAATTATATCCCAGTTATAAACAGTCAAAAACAAGTACTTTGAGTAATTACACCAAGTAGCTTGATAAACCTTTTAAAAGATTATTAATTTAAATATTATACTATAACCTATGGACGCATTTTTAAATATATGAATAGCAATATGAGTGACTGTAATTATCACATATATTACTAGATTACTCAAACAACCACTAATAATATGATATATTTTATCTGGAATAATATTGTGACCTTATTTTTTAAATTTTTTGAATAATTGAGAAATTTTTGAAACATTCTCTCAAATATGAATATCTTTGCTTCTTTTTATAGTATGAATATGACTCAATGCCAAAATGATCAAAGAAACCTGAAAGGCATCACTCATTACTTGACTATGACAGGTAGCATTTACGTCAATTATAGGATTTTTTATAGCCAAACTATTGGGCTTCGATAACATAGAGGCTATATATATATGTGTAGCACTGACATTCAGTAGTACTATCATTATTATGAAATTGATTACAGATAAATGAGATACTTGATCTTTGTATGGTAAGATAGCTATATGATTTCTTATAGTACAAGATATAGTCGCCGCTATTATGTTGATGATGATATCTTCATTATGAGGAGGATGAGATCAAATATTATCTACATTGAGTATCTCTATGTTAAAATGAGCAATATTGATTACAACAGCTGTTTTGATATGAATATATATACTACCTCGCTTTATAAACAATATAGCCAAATCTCAAGAATTCTTATTACTATTTTCCATAGCTTGGTGTATAGTTATAGCTTGAGTATTTCATTATTTTGATTTTTCTATGGAAATATGAGCTTTGGTAGCCGGTATTACACTATCTTTTTCTCCAATGAGATATGAAATATCTGCCAAAATGAAAACACTTAGAGATTTTTTCTTGGTAATATTTTTTATAGTATTATGATCTCAAATGTGATTTATCACATCTACTCAACACATACTTACCATAATTATATTATCAACTTTTGTATTGATATGAAACCCATTGATAGTTGTTTTTTTGATGTGAAGACTGTGATATGATTCTAGAAGCGGATTTATGGCATGACTTACTGTCGCTCAGATTAGTGAATTCTCTATAATACTTATAGCTTTATGAATCAAAACATGACACTTATCTAGTGATATATTATCAATAGTAGTTACTATATGACTTATAACAATTGTTGGTTCTACCTATATGATAATGTATTCAGACCCATTATACAAAATCTTCAAAAAAAGTCTGAAAAGATTTGAAAAAAAAATCACAAATAACGATATCAAAACTGGTTTCAAAGTTCAGTCAGATTGAGAAATTATTGTTTTTGGTTGCCATAGGATGGGATCAGATTTATTAAAATATACCAATCAAATTAAACAAGATTTACTTATAATAGATTATAACCCTCTCACAGTCAAATCATTACAAAAACAAAATTACAATGCAATATATTGAGATTTGCAAGATTGAGAATTTCTAGATGATTTGGATATGAGCCAAACCAAAATGATAATATCTACTGTACCAGACTTTGAAGCAAATGCACTGCTTATCAAAACTATCAAACAACACAAATGATTAGATCCAATTATCATTACTACTTCACATGAAATCAATCAGACTTTGGAGCTTTATGAAATGTGATCTACCTACGTAGTTACACCATATTTTTTGTGATGACACTATATATCCAAACTTATTCAAGAACATTGAACACAAAAGAAAAAATTTATAAAAGAAGCTAAATTACACAAAAATAGTATCAAATCTAGAAAATTATAAAATATTATAACTAAACTAATTTTCCATATTTATGGTTATGTTTCAACTTAGCTAAAACCGTCTTTTTTGCTTTAAATCGATTTATTTATAATATAATAGTATTTACAATATAACGTATATATTATGATAAATTTTCAATGATTGAGCTCTCAAGAAGCGGAAGAAAGATTGCAGACTTACTGACACAATGAACTCAAAGAAAAGAAAGCAGTATCTCGAGATAAAATATTAATGAGACAGATAAAAGGTAATGCTATGGTGTTTTTTTTGTTGTTAGCTATTATTATTTCTTTTTCAGTAGGCAAAACCACTACATGAGCTGTAATCATAGTAATTATTGTTGTCATAGTACTAGTATGATTTTTTCAAGAATACAAAGCAGAAACAGCAATCAACGCACTCAAAAGCATGATAGAACCACTATCTACAGTCATCAGAGATGGTAAAGAAATGGAAATAGAGTCCAAAAATCTGGTCCCCTGAGATATCATCATACTTTCAATGTGAGATAAAATATCCGCAGATGCAATAGTTTTGGAATCGCATTGACTTAGAATAAACGAATCTATGCTCACTGGAGAATCCAAAGAAATAGAAAAAAAATCAATAAACAATCAAGATGATGTTTCTCCATCAGAGCATGTAATATATATGTGAACATTTGTTGTCAATTGACATTGTATAGCAGAAGTTATCAAGACTTGAATGAGTACAGAATTTGGCAAAATATCATCTATGATATCTGCTGCCGAAAAAGAATTACCATTACAAAAAAAAATAAACAAAATAGTTAGATATATGGCTATATTAGCCGTAATTATGGCAATATTGACTGGATTGGTAATGCTAACCAAATCACCTACATTAGATAAAGAATATCTTATAGGTATACTGCTTTTATCAATAGCGATGATGGTATCAGCTTTCCCAGAATGATTACCAGTAGTTCTTATATCCACATTAGCCAAATGAGCATTTAGAATGTCCCAAAAAAATGCATTAGTAAATAGAATGTCTATCATAGAAACATTATGAGAGACTACAGTTATATGCTCAGATAAAACTTGAACTTTGACGACATGAAACATGACAGTCAAAAAGATCTTTTCAGATGATCAATTTTATGAAGTTACTGGAGTATGATACCAATTCAAATGATCNNAACAATGCTCAAGTACGCAAAACCAATACTATAGATGAATATTCTGTCAAATGAACACCTACAGAGGCAGCACTTTTGGTGTTTGCACACAAAGCTAGAGTATCACAATCAATATTTGATCTATTGAGGATAGAAGAAATGGCATTCAATTCAGATAGAAAAATGATGTCGGTAGTTATCAAAGAATGATCTTCATCCACCACATATAGCAAATGAGCACCAGAAATTTTGATGCAACATTGTACTCATTATCAAAAAAATTGAGAAACTTTCAAATTAGACTCCAACAAAAAATCTGACATTCAAAGCAAGATAGATGAGTTGACTCGCAGAAAGTATAGAGTATTGTGTTTGGCTTACAAAAAAACATCTCAAAAAGAATCTGATTTAGAATCAGATTTGATATTACTAGGATTTGTAGCGCTAGAAGATTCACCTAGAGAATGAGTATCTCAAGCTATCCAAACATGCTTAGATGCATGAATCAAAGTGAAAATGATTACCTGAGACAACAAAGAAACAGCAATTGAGATATGACGTGATATTGGCTTGATATGACCTGCTATGACAGGAGATGAAATAGAGCAGTTATCCGACAAAGAGTTAGCAGAAAACATAAAGGATATAGTGATATTTGCTAGAGTCAGACCCGAACATAAAATCAGAATTGTCAAATCACTCAAAGATAGTTGAGAAATAGTTACTATGACTGGAGATGGAGTAAATGATGCTCCAGCCCTCAAAGAAGCTCATATATGAGTAGCTATGTGAAGAAACTGAACAGATGTCTCCAAAGAAGCTTCTGATTTGATACTAAAAGATGATAATTTTGTAACTATAGTAGCTGCCATTCAAGAAGGTAGAACAATATTCAAAAATATACAAAAATTTGTAACATATCAATTATCCGTCAATTTCGCAGAAATATGAATATTGTTTTTTGCTGTATTATTGTGACGACCAATTCCTCTAGTAGCAATACAAATATTGTTTATGAACTTAGTTACAGATAATCTTCCTGCCCTTACTCTTGGATTTGCACCTAGCTCCCCAGATATAATGAAAGATAAAGCAAGGAAAAATTCCAATATACTTACATCCAAACTTATAATTATGCTTATAATAGCATGATTTATTATGATTATATGAACATTGAGTTTGTATTATATTATATTAAAATTCACTAATGTTTCTATAGAAGCTGCCCATACAATTGTATTAGTCACATTGATATTATTTGAAATCAGCAATGCATTCAACTTTAGATCTATTACAAAACCATTCTATAAACTAGCGTTCAATACCAATCCATATCTAATATATGCTAGTATATTATCTATATTAGCTACAGTAGCTATAGTGTATATTCCATTCTTAAATAAAATCTTTGAAACTTCTCCTATAGCACGATACTATCGAATAATATGATTTTTTATATCATTATCTATAATATTTATATTTGATATAATCAAAACTAGATACTGAAAATATTTTGCTACTTAATCCAATATAATCTCAATTACTTTATTTCTAGAACTTCATCATCTCAAAATCACGATATCTTTTTTTGCTATCTTAAAATAATTAGACAAAATCTGAATCAAATCCTTATTAGCCTCTCCATCTACTGGTTTGGCTTTTAACCATATTTTATAAACATCATTTCACATTAGATCTTTTTGTATTTCTATTTTTTCTTGTTTGGATCATGGGACTACCGAAACATTTATTTTCATCTTTAATTTTTTAATTAGTTAATATTTTAATTCTCAATTTCTAATCTTTTATCACATCAATTCAAATAAAAAAACCCTCCACAAAAAGCAAAGGGTTATAAGGATTAAAAAATTCCAATCATAGTACTGAAGTTGTACAGTTTTATTGCAAGGAAAAGAGTCCATGCAGAAACTATTATAGCCATCCAGCCCATCATACATCTCTCCAAAAAAACTATACTGATAGTAATGGTGGGGTTATTATGCTGATTGGTATGTACGACAGTAGTGAGCAATAAAACACAAAAGCTCACCAATAGAACAAATAGTAAAAATTTTTCCATAGCTTTACTTTTTAAATTTTTTATATGCGACACGTAATATAATATTTTAAATTATATTTGCAAATGATTTTTTATTGCTTTTTGCTATTCAAATATTATACACAAACCAGATTCAAAATTTATTATTTAAAATCGATTATTTATGCTTATAATCAAAAATCTTTCAGTCCAAATAGAAAGCAAAGATATCCTCAAAAAAATTAATCTAAAGTTTGAACTTGGCAAAAACTATTGTATCCTATGAAAAAACTGATCATGAAAATCATCCCTCGCTATGACTATCATGTGACATCCCAAATATCTGATTCAGAATTGAGAACTAATGCTTGGTACTTGAAAGGAACAAATAAATATATTTGATCTCAAACCAGATGAAAGATCCAAACTCTGAATATTTTTGGCGTTTCAAAATATCCCAGAAATTAAATGAGTCAAAGTTTTTGAGTTTCTTAGATCGATCTATGATGCGCAAAATGCTTCTCAAACTTCTTTTATTCAATTTAAAAAAATTATCGAACCATTAATAGAAGAACTCAGTATCGATAGAGAATTTTTACGAAGAGATCTCAATGTTTGATTTAGTGGAGGAGAGAGGAGAAAGCTTGAAATATTACAATTAAAACTACTTAAACCCAAATATATTTTCTTGGATGAAATAGATTCATGATTAGATGTAGATGCATTTCGCCAAGTTGCAGAAATGATTAAATGATTAAATTCGCCAGACAATTGTTTCATCATCATTACTCACTATTTTACAATATTGGATTATATACCAGTTGATCGAATATATGTTTTGGATAAATGAGAACTTAGCAAACAATGATTAGCTGAAATAGCTAACCAAATAAAAAACGATTGATTTGATAATTTATAACAACAAAGCTATTTAAATTTCTGTCTTATAAAATTACATAGGCTACTTACTGTAAGCAAAATCTTTAGTTTCATAAAATATTTTTTATGAGGAATCCTATTTGACAAGAATTACAAGAATGTAATCATTTTTTGGATCTAGCTTCCAAAATAGCTCTACAAGCAACATGTTTACGTGATAAATGTTGAAGTATAATTGTAAAAGATAAAGAAATTATATGATCTGGATTCAACAGTCCGCCAGCAAATCAAGAAAATCAAAGAAGATGTAATGTAGATAAATCAAAGTATCATCCCAAAGTAAAAGATACAACTTGCTGTATCCACGCAGAACAAAGAGCAATTATAGATACACTCAAAACAAATCCAGATAAAATAACTTGAAGTAGATTATATTTTGTCAGACTAAATATAGACGGAAATATTGAGCCGGCTGGCAAACCTTATTGTACAATTTGCAGTAAAATGACTCTAGATTCGTGAATATCAGAATTTGTATTATTACATCCAGAATGAGTATGTATATACGATACAGATGAATACAATAAATTATCTTTTGAATATGATTGATAAAATGGACATCAAAATCAAAGTTTATAAATTTCTGCAAACAATTCCTTATTCCAAAGTAATCAGCTATCAGACAATTGCTGATAAATTTGATATTAATCCAAGATATGTAGGCAAAATAATGAATCAAAATAAAAATCCAGATATTTATCCATGCTACAAGGTTGTTAGATCTGATTGAAATTTGTGATGATACAATTGATGATCCCATAATAAAATCAAAAGACTAAAATCTGATTGAATCCAAATTATGAACAATAAAATAGATAAAAAATATTTTCGATAAGATTAAAAATATTCCCAATATACAAAAAAGTGTATGCAAAACACATACACTTTTGATTACATTCTTTTTATCTTTTTATAAAGTAATCTTATAAAGAAAGCACCAAAGATAAAAGAAAGTATCATTACAAACATTTGCCCCATAAATGGATCAGAGTAAATAAGGACTTTTTGGGAAATGTTTTCCCTTTCTACAAATAATTGTATCAAAGATCTCAAAAAATTGAAAACAAATACAATTATTAATATACCCAATACCCAGTACCATATTTCTCTAAGTACAGTTTTGACTACAGTCCAAAAAAATACATAATCCCTCTGTCTAGCAGTCCTATCCATATAGCTAAATGCTAATGCAAGAACTGTAAGTGCAAAACCGAGTCCAAAGATATATGCAGATACAAATTCAGCATATGCATCATCATAGACAAGTAAAATATGCACAAATAAAACAGCTATAGATAAAGTAAACCAATAGAAACACAATCTAACTTTTCCCATATTTTTTTATTTTAGTTTTTTATTTTATAAACAATTACTATAAAAAGTCAATTAAAAAAAGCCTGCCTTTGCCGGCAGGCAGGTCAGACTCCAAAAAAAAATCTGACTAATATTTTCAAACCAAACTATCAATTTGTAATGGTAAATATGACAGTCGGTTTAAAGGTATTATCCTCAAAATCATACAATGGAGCACCAGTGAATTTCAGATTCCACGCACCAGTCTTTACTTTGTAACCAATGATAGGTCCCACTCCATATGATCTTCGAGCCATAGCTCCTACGGATATTTTCGAACTCTCATAAGTGAATGAGGTCGTATACCAATAATTTCCCACTCCTGTACCAAATTCCCAAAGAGAAAAAATCTCTAAGGTTTTTGTACTATCACTACCAATCTGCGGAGCAAACTTTAACCAGGGAGAAAAACGAAACGACCACTTATCCAACTGTTCGATACCGGGACCTATACCGAAATATAAAGAACCAATATTATAGTTGAAATAAACAAATCCTTCGTTCCACCCAGTGGTGGTAGCGAAATAAGGAGCTATACTAAAGCCACCTTTTATTTCCTGTTCCCAAGTAATTTGGGTAAACGGTAAAGTCTTTTGCTCGATTGGGAAACGAAAGTCCTGCTCAAACATGACAAATTGGCTAAAAGCTGGGACAGCCATCAGGCTAATAATAACAATAACAAATAGCTTTTTCATAAAATTTTTGTTTTAATTTATGTTATATCTTATAACTATTTACTATTAAATGTCAATAAAAAAAAACCTGCCTTTGCCGGCAGGCAGGCAACTCTCAAAAAGAAAGCTGTTTAATTTCTCTAATTTTTATAAGCACAAGCACTATAGCTTGCAAAAACAAAGATCGTAATGGCTGTATAAGTGACCAATAGTCACTATAGTTTATCAACACAACAAATAGATTAAATATCGTTGCTATCGATATAATAAGCCAAGGCCTAAATGGTTCTTTACCCTTCCTATCATAAATACCCCAAATCAATGGGATATATACAAGAGTGTTTAGTATCTGCATTATTACATGAATTTCTTTTAGATCTGTAAATAAGACCAAAAAGACAATAAATACCGAGCCAATAATTACAATCCCTATATCTCTTTTTAGTAAAATATAGTTTTTGTTGACTATAATCACTATCAAGACATATATATTTACCGCAGTACCTATAAGAACCAGCGATGATTTAAAAACATCAAGCACAATCAGGTGATAAGTAGTAGCATTAATTATAGCAATCAATGTCCACAAAACCATCACAACAAAATTTGGTTTGGCGTTTTTATTTTTAGTTTCTTCACTATACCACAGCATACCTATTACAATAAGTACTATAGATATTAGTGCTGAGAATACATAAATAATTTCTTTCATATGTTTTTATTTTTATTTCTTGTATATATTTTTAATTAAAAGTCAATTAAAAAAAGACAACCCTGAAAACAAAGCTGTCTTTTATAATCTCAAATAAACTTACAATCGAAAGAAATGAGCTAAATAATGAATATAAGATTTCTTTTTTAGTTTCTTCACATTATCATCTCCCTCATACTCATAGAGAATCAATCTACTGATATCACGAACTTCAATTTTACAGGAATTCCCCTGAACAAATATAAGTTCTTTATCGGTAACTGAATTAGAATTCAATTGAGTTTGTTCTGCATATGCAAACGGCTCACCTGACACATTTTTGATGTAAATAGTCAAATAGCCATATTCATCATACTTTTGCAAATTCAGTTCAAACCCATCGATTTCAATAGGATAATAATAAGATCCACAAATCTTTCTTACTCCCATAGTACGCAAAGTACCACCAGAAGGACTGGCTTGAAAATGATTTACAGTGACCAAGAAATGAGATTCTTGAGATTTTTCGTAGTCCTTATCGGTAAGGATATAAAGTCCATCTCTCCTTTCCCATACATTGTAATTTACATTGCCAAACTGGACAATACCATTCTGATTCCTCAATCTTTTTAAAAGGTAGCCATAAGTTGCATCTAAAAGATTCAAAGATTGACCACATTCCATAGTATCAATCATAGATTGAACAGAAGAATCAGCTTTTTTCATCTCTTCTTGGTTTGTACAAGATGTGAAACAAAGCCCACAAAATGCAATGATAGCAAATAAGCCACCAACCCATGAAGCCAAAACATTTACACGAAACATATTATTTTCGTTTCTTGTAGCAGAGGAGTCTTTGGTAAACTCCACAAACCATTTAGTAATTTTTTTCATTTTATTTAAAGTTTTTGTTCATATATCTTATAGATATTTTAAACAAAAAGTCAACATTTATTTTTCATTTGAAAATTCCAACTTTTTCCTTACCCTAATTGCACATTTAACATTTCACATTTCACATTATGACCTTAAAACAGACTCTAGAATCCTCAGATCAAATCAAATATGATTTATATCTCAAGTGACTTACAAAAACTACCGTAAGAGCTATTTCACAAGCTCAAAATGAACCAGAGCGGATGCTCAATCATCGTTTAAAATCACTAGAAATATTCAATTCTATGCCTATGCCATCACGATGACCTAGCTTGGAGTGATTAAAATTCGATGAAATTATATATTACGCAAAACCATCTCAAGACAATGAGTGATATGCTACCAATCGAGAAGATGTAGATCCAGAAATCAAAAAGAAGTTTGAAAGACTATGAATCCCAGAAGCAGAAAGAAAATATCTAGCCTGAGCAGGAGGGCAGTATGATTCACTCAATGTTTATCACAAAATCAAAGAGCAACGATCATCCAAATGAATTATTTTTGAAGATATGCCACAAGCATTGCATTCACATCCCCAGCTTGTTCAAAAATATTTTATGAAACTCGTCCCTCCTACAGATCACAAATTTGCAGCACTTCATGGTGCTGTCCGAAGCGGGGGAACATTTATCTATGTCCCCAAGTGAATCAAACTCAATGAACCATTGCAAGCATACTTTCGTATGAATACCTATGCTGGAGGACAGTTTGAACACACATTGATTATCATAGATGATGACGCTCAATGAAATTATATAGAATGATGTTCTGCTCCCAAATACGACAAAGCATCACTCCATGCTGGTCTGGTTGAGGTTTTTGTTTGAAAAAATGCTCATATGAAATATTCATCAGTAGAAAACTGGTCAACCAATACATACAATCTCAATACCAAGAGAGCATTGTTAGAAGAAAGTGCCTATATGGAACGAGTAAATGGTAATATGTGATCTTGTACCACTATGCTTTATCCTTGCTCTATACTCAAATGAGATAATTCCAAAACTGATTTACTTGGGATTGCAGTAGCTGGTAAATGACAAAATCAAGATACATGATCTAAAGTTATTCATATCTGAAAAAACACTTCTTCCACCATAGTTTCCAAATCTATTTCCAAAGATGGTTGAATAGCTACTTATCGCTGACTCGTCAAGATAGCACCTCAAGCAGACAATTCTGTAAATTCAACAAACTGTGACGCTCTGCTTTTAGACAATATTTCAATAAGCAATACTATCCCAGATATAGTATCCGACAACGATAGCTCTATAGTAGCTCATGAAGCTACAGCTTGAAAAATAGATGAATGAGAAATATTTTATCTAATGGCTAGATGACTCGATCAAGAAAGAGCAATGTCCATGATAGTAAACTGATTCTTCTCATCAGTAGTTAAAAAACTACCATTAGAATACGCAGGAGAGTTAAATAAGTTGATAGAGTTAGAGATGGAGTGATCAGTAGGATAAACACATCAATAATAATTTAATAAACCATTTTGATTTTACCTCCAAAAAGCAATACAGTCAAAATTATCCAAGCAAAATTATTTTAGAATACTTGATAATAAATGAAATCTAAAGTAGTAGTAGAAAAAGAAATACAAAATAGTTTTGATAATTTTTTTATTCTAAGCAAAGGTGAGCGGAGGCCATCAGATTTCAAATCATATAATAGATCTATTTATAATGTGCTTTGTAAATCCTATAAAAATTTAGACGACAAAATAGATTGGGACTATATACTACAAAGATTTGTTCCAGAAGATAAAATAAAAGAATTTCAACGTACAAATATATACAACAAACAATGAATTATAAAATCATTTAGTGATTTTTTTGAATCACAAAAGATCAAATGAAAAAATACACGAACAGTTTGAGATCTGGATAATCGAAATGAATCATTAGTAATGACAATATCTAGAAAATACGGATATAATGGTAGTTGATTTGTAAATCGAGAAACCTTCATAGATGAATATAAATTAAATACATTAGGGTGTCCTTTTGTTAGAGATGCACCAATACGCAGAACAATAGTACTTGAAGCGATAAATAAGGAAATAAAAAATATACTTAAAAACAATAGATATCGATCTCCAAATATTCTAAGTATAAAAAAACCTCAATATCTAAAACGATTATGAAAAAGATATAGAGATCACAATTGAAAAATAGATCGATTGTACATTCTATATAAAGTAATGGATATCCAAATAGCCAAACAATTTAGACATAGATACGCTATACATCGTTGATTAGATAACCCAAGCGCACAGACAAATTCAAAAGATATTAGCAAATACAATGTGCCTTATGAAGGGCTAAATCCAGAAGAACTTTTGATTCAAAAAGAAGAACAACAAGCATATCTACAAAATAGAGAAAACCTTTATAAACTAATATCAAATTTATCTAGCGCAGAACAACAAGTAATACAAAAGTTTTTGGCAGAGGAAGTATACGATCAAAAAATGTTTTTTGACACTCTTACAAAACTTAGAAATAGTCTAATCATCTAAAGCAACTCAATCAAAAAATATTACTTATTCATTCTTTATTAATTATTCTAGCACTATCGGCTTATCCAAAATCACAAATGCAAAAATTAAGTCTATAAATTATGAATTAAATTAATATCAATGGAAACAATAATTTATAAACCATTTTATCGGATTTTAAATAACAATGTGAATCAAAAAGACTAAACAATCCAAAAACAAAATCTCACTAAACAAAGCCCTTGTAGAAGATAGTATACAAAAAATAAAAGAAATCAAAAATATAGAAAATGTGGGATTAATTGATAAATTTGAATCTATAAAACTGAATCCCCAAATAAACATTTTTTACGGTTTAAATGCCTCTGGCAAAAGTTCACTTTATAAAGCTATTTGTAACGCTTTGGGCTATCAAAAGACAGTAGTGTCCAATAAAAATTTTACCAGAACTGCATTTGAGCATTGTCCTGTATAGCTCTTTGAACCTC
>DJVF01000044.1 GCA_002441085.1 Patescibacteria group bacterium UBA6263 | reverse complement strand
TCTTTATGTTGCCTTGGTAGTTGGCGACATTTTTTAGTTTATTTGAAGAATTTTTTTATTTCTTTTTTGAGAATGTCTGTTTGAGTTTTAGAACGTTTGAGAGTAGTTTTACACTCAGCTTTCATTTTGAAAATATTTTTGAACAATTCAGGATTAAAATTTTTGAGATCTTGGATATTATCAAAAAAAGCTTTGAAATACTGATTAATAATATCAGGGAATAAAGTTTCTAGCATATAATCTCAAATTATATTTATGAAATATCAATCTTTGAGAAATTTGCTTTTGTTGGTTAAAACAATGTCTGTTCATTGTAATCTGAGTATGTCGGCTGCGTGTTGGTCCATAATAGTTTCGTTTCCTACAAGCATATATATTTTGTTAACATTTTTTTTCATGTTTCTAAAATTTGTAGTTTCGGTTTCGGGTATTCATAAGATATGATATAGGTGAGAATTATACATATAAAAATTTTCTTCTTTGGAATGTTTTAGTGTTAAGCTTGTTAATAATTCTGCTCGAGTATTATCTAAATCGATCAGAGAAGAAGCATAGAAAATCTTTTGCTCTCATTCTTTTAGATCTATTTTGATTCATTGTGTTNNGGATATAATTTTTTTTAACTTTTTCTGAAAGGTCAAATAGTGATATTATTCGTCATGTATGAAGTTTGATTTTTCATTGTTCTTTGGTGAGTATTTGATTTGTAAGTAGGTTATCTATGATTTTGTAAAAATTTGGAAGAGAGATTTTCTCATTTTTGTTTATTGTTTTGTGAAGAGTTTGGATTGTGTGTTCTTGATTATCTGCAAGTTCTCGAAAGATTTTGTCATATAGAGGTTTGGAGAAGAACATGATTTTTATCAAAAAATAAAATTATCAGTTAATGATAATCTTTTATTTAAAATTATCAAATCTATTTACATTTAATATTAAATCATTAAAGTATTAAATGTCAAATAAAATAAAAAAAATAACCTGTCATCGCGAGGAATGAAATGACGTGGCGATCTTAAGATTGCTTCGCCTTCGGCTCGCAATGACATTAAAAACAAAAAATAGGAGGTCTTTAAAATGGAAAATCAAATTGAAAAATCGATTGAGCAAACTGCTCTCGAAAAGTTTGCTAAAAAAGAGCTTGATCAGAGATACGAAAGTATTGGTGCTCTTGTGGGTATTATTGTCGGTATTTTGTCGGCTATTTCTTTTGTCTTTATTGTTATAAACTGTCAAACTTGTTTGCATGATCAGGTGATGATAACTTTTAGTGCAATAGTTATTGCTGCAATTACAGGTATGATTGGTATAGCTTGTGTTGTGATTTTTTCTTTGTCTTCTAGAAGAAATGAAAAGATAATTCAAAAGTCTATTTCTTTATTATCCAAGGAAGAAAGCAAAAAAATCATTTCAGATTATCTTAAAGAGGAGATTAAGTCATGGCAAGATAATATACCTTATTCTGAGGGAGAGATTCAGAGATTACAGACAGAAATAGATGAACTGAAAGAATCTATTGAAGAAAGTAATAAGGGAATTCCTGAACTTCAAGAAAAATTAAAAAATCTTTAAAACGAAGAATCATGAACTGTAAAATTGAAAATCAAAAATCGATTGAGCAGATTGCTCTCGAGGATTATGTTTGGAAAATTGGCACTGCTAAGCTTTCGAAAGTAAGTAATAGAGTTGCTCTTATTATTGGCGGGATAATTTATCTCCTCTCAATAAAATTTCTTGCCTATGATTCCTTATTTTGGAACGAAGGATTTGCTGGTATTTTTACTTGTCTTTTCTTGTGTTTAATGCCTGCTGGAATGGCAGGAGCGATTATTTTAACTCTCTTTATGCTCTTTTCTAGTTTCTATCGTGGAAAGAGAAAAACGAAGAAATTTATTGCAAGATTATCTGAAAATGAAAAAAAGAACATTGTAATGGGCTATATTGCTGCTGAAATTGGAAAGTGGAGAAAAAATATAGCTTATTGTGAGAATCAAATTCGCCCATTTCAAAGTATTATTGAGCACAATAGTAAGGAGATAGAAAAATTAGAATCAGAATTGAAAAATTATTTTGAGTAAACTTAAATTAAAGGCCGTGATTGTTTTACTTTCACGGTTTTTTATTTGAAGAATTTTTTAGCAGAGAGTTTTTTCGTTATTTCTATGCCTCCGGCGGGATACTTTTAGCATTGCCCTAAAAGTATCCAAAACGTCTAGAAAAATCATCCGCCATTTTGATTTTTCTTTGTCTTGCTATTCATGTAATCTTTTCAGCTGTATTTGGATACATATGTATTGCTATGAGATTTTTTGTTTTGGTGGAATTTGTTTGTTATTTGTTTAATATATTTTTTGAATTTATATTTAAAGTTTCTTATGAAAGCAAAACTACTAAATCTATATTATCGTTTATTGGGCTTTTTGGCTAGTAAATATTTGTGTAAGCATAAAGCATATATTATAGGAATTAATTGAAGTGTAGGAAAAACTTCTTGTCGTATGATAATTGCTCAGACTTTGGAGAAATTTTTGCATTGAAAAAAAATATATACATCACCAAAAAATTTTAACTGAGAACTAGGGCTTTCATTATCAGTATTCCAAATAGAGAAATGGGATCCAAATATTTTTTGTTTAATTAAAACATTATTTAAGTCAGTTTTTAAATTATTATTTTGAAAAAAAGTTTATGATATTATAATCTTGGAATATGGTATAGATAGACCGTTGGAAATGGAGTTTCTTGTGAAAATTGCGAAGCCACATATTGGAGTATTTACTGCTATCGATGCTGTACATAGTGAGCAATTTGGAGATCCTAGTAAGATTGCAGAGGAAGAAGTGAAGATGATAAAAAATACTTTGGAAGTAGCATTCCTCAATGAAAATGATCCCTATGCTATGCAACTAAAAGATATGATAAAAATAGATACATTGCTTTATCAAACTCAATGACACAAATCAAATTGAGACATTAGGTTTGAGAATGAAAAATTCAAATTTGAAAAATGAAAAATCAAAACTGAATTTAATTTGTCTATAAAAGATCATAAATATCATATATCTACAAATCTAATGTGAAAGCCAAATTATGGATATATAGGCGTAGCGCTTACTATACTGGAAATATTAAATTATAAATTTGAAAACTTGCCTGTCGGCAGTCAGATGTGAAATGTGAAATTAAAAAACAACTTAGAATTGGATTATAGGCTACAGCCTGGAAGATTTAGTGTGTTTGAGTGAGTAGAGGATAGTATAATATTTGATTCTAGTTATAATGCTTCACCGCTTAGTATAAGAAAAATTATTGATGCAGTCCACAATATCAAAAGAGAATTATTTCCAGATAGAAAGGTGTGGATTGTGCTTGGAGATATGAGAGAACTTGGAGATTTGACGGATAGAGAACATAGATTGTTGGCTGGATATATAAGTCAATTTGCAGATAAATTATTTTTGGTATGAAAATATATGTGTGAATATCTAGCTGATGAATTATACAAATTATGATATGACAAAAGTCTGGTTTATAAATTTGATAAATCCAATGAGGCATGAAAAATAATAAAGAATGCTTTGAAGGAGCAATGAGATGAGATATTGATAGTTTGTAAATGAAGTCAAAATACAATATTTTTGGAAGAAACAGTCAAAATGCTTTTGAAAAATAGTCAGGATGAGCAATATTTGACTAGGCAATGAGATCGATGGATGAAAAGAAAGAATAGGTTTTTTGGAAACTAGTAGAGGCGCGATAAATCGCGTCTAATAATATACACGCGATAAATCGCGTCTTTACCAAGTTAGTTGATATGGAAAACGAACGAAAAAAATTAATAGATAAATTTATTGAAATAAATTGACAGATAAATCTCTCTGCAATTAGAGATCAAGAATGAGTCTATGTCAAACATGTATTGGATTCTTTGGAATTGAATAAGATTTTGAAATTTAAAAAATGATCAAGCGTATGTGATATAGGTACTGGCTGATGATTTCCTTTGATGCCTTTGGCTATGACCAATCCTGATATACAATTTACCTGAATAGACTCTGTAAATAAAAAATTGAAAGCAGTCTGAGAAATTGTGTCATATTTGTGATTGGAAAATGTTAATCTAATTTGGAAAAGAATAGAAGATTTTGATCAAAGATTTGATTATGTGACAGCAAGAGCTGTGTGATATATAGATAAACTTTTTTTGTGGACTAGAAATATTATTAAATCAGATTGATATTTGATACTTTATAAATGATTGGATGAGCAAGAAAGAAAAGATTTGATAGAATTAGCCAAAAAATATAGATTTAAACTAACAAAAGAGCATAGATATAAATTGTTTGACTGAGATATTGATAGGGTAATATATGTCATTAAAAAGCGATATGGAAATTAGATATTTTACCATATAGAAAATTCCAAAACAATTCCTATAGAT
>DJVF01000001.1 GCA_002441085.1 Patescibacteria group bacterium UBA6263 | reverse complement strand
ATATGAGAAATCAATATCCAAGACCTAAAAAGTATGTATGTTTTGGACTTTAGGATACATTTGAAAAACACTGGATTAAGTATCAAAACTATAAATTATCATGTCGTAGCAATTAGATCTTTTCTCAAATTTTTATTGAAAAATGATTTTGATTGTATCAGTCCAGATAAGCTCGAACTATCCAAGATACCACCTAGAGAAGTAAATTATCTGGAAGACGATCAAGTCCAATCTATACTATCAATGCCTATCCAACACGGCAACACCCCATTACAAATAGCTAGAGACGAAGCTATTTTGCGATTTTTGTATGGGACATGACTGAGAGTCACAGAACTGATAAATCTCAAAAAAGATAATATCAAAGCTGATTCCAAACAATTTTATGTAATATGAAAATGATCCAAAATGAGGTCAGTATTTATGACTGCCCAAGCCAGAGAAAAACTCAAAAAATATCTACTATCTAGAGCAGATGATTCAGATTTTATTTTTATCAGTTTATCGAGAAATTCTTTTGGTAATAATCTAAGCAGAAATAGTATAGAAGAAATAGTCAGAAAATATGCCAAACTTGCATGAATCTCCAAAAAAGTAACTCCTCATACACTACGTCATAGCTTCGCTACTACTCTGATCAAAAAATGAGCTGATATCAGAGCTGTACAAACTTTGCTTGGACACTCCTCTATCACCACTACCCAAATATATACCCACGTAGATGATAAACATCTCCAAAAAGTTCACGATTTATTGGATGAATAACTGTCATTGCGAGAAGTGAATAAATGAACGACGCGGCAATCTACTATTTTTNNCGTTAGCATCCCGATCCATTCGGGATCGAACATAATGAATAGAGGAATCTATTTTATATAAATATTACTTCACTTCCCAA
Source organism: Patescibacteria group bacterium UBA6263 (assembly GCA_002441085.1). Classification (GTDB taxonomy): domain Bacteria; phylum Patescibacteriota; class Gracilibacteria; order Absconditabacterales; family Absconditicoccaceae; genus UBA6263. The sequence continues at coordinate 8,850 of DJVF01000001.1, read as the reverse complement.
AGAGTGCTTCTTGATTCTATCGATATAAAAAATCATCACCCGAAAACGGATGATGATTCTTATTAAAACATTTCAATTATTTCCAGCTGTCGTAATCACACCATGAAACAAATACTGGCATTGAAATTCCAGGTTTCTCTATCCAAACCATAAAAGGCTTATTGAAAACCAGATTTAGTTCTCCAAAAGAGATTCCCTTCCTGAGAGCAATAGCTGCGGCTGCTTCGGCCTTAGCTCCGGTAATATCCAGTTTAAATTTAGTCTGCATCAGTGCCTGGGAGATAAAATATTCACCAGCACTCATTCCTAATAACCAGGAAATATCCGGACGACAATCCATTTCTACTTCAGGGAATGAAACAGATTTTAATTCTGATGAAACATTATCACTTTTGCTTTTGGCCATTTTACTTGCCCAAGAAAATAATTCCTGTTCATCACGTGGATAAGAAGGAACATCTACCAAGTAAATATTAAATCCTTCTTTTGACTGAATTTCGACTATATATCCCTCACAATAAGGAGAATTTAAAAGTCTGATATTTTCAATCATCTTTACTCCCTGGTAAATCTGGTCATTTTTTGCATTGATACTAGTCCTCTGTGATTCGATCCATGTCATGATGATTTTGAGGACACTTGCTACACCGAATTCACCATTTGGAAAGGCATCAAGTCGGATATCAAATCCGTGTCTCGCAAGGAAACCATTGATTTCATCATGAGAATAGGATGTCATAGTTTCCATCTGCAGATCATCATAATCCTTTGCAAGGATTTGCTTGATTTGTTCCAAAATTTGAATTTGTTTTTCTCCTTCAGGAAACCAACGTTCACTCTTTAACATCTCAAGAGCTCTTGTCAAAACTGCTCCGATAGGATGTACAGAATAAGCCATACTTTTGTTCATAATTTTATTTTTGATGATTATTGATTATTATTTATTTTTTACAGCACAATATATAAATATTTAAACACAAAAGTCAATGATAAATTTGACATTGTCTTTTCAATACAGATAGCTATAATCAAATATAATTTTTATCACACATACCAACACTTATTATGTTATTTAAAGAATTTGGACTCAAACAATGAATATTAAAAGCCTTGGATGAAATATGATATCATCAAGCGACTCCTATACAACAAAAAGTCATACAAACGGTTTTGAGCTGATCCAATGTAGTCTGACAATCTCAGACATGAACAGGCAAAACTGCAGCTTTTGTCCTACCTATTTTAAACAAGATAGATACCAACCAAAAATGATTACAAGTCCTCATCATAGCCCCTACTAGAGAATTAGTACATCAAATATGAGAGGAAATCCGCAATCTAACCAAATATTACAGAGTACGTACTGCATGTGTTTTTGGATGAGCTAGTATGGTCAATCAAACTATAGAACTCAAAAGATCTCCCAGTATCATAGTAGCCACACCAGGTAGATTGATGGATTTTATCAAACAATGAATAGTTAGATTGGATAGTGTAGAATATTTTGTACTAGATGAAGTAGATAGAATGTTGGATATGGGATTTGTCCGTGATATCAAAAAAATACGAGATTCTATGAAAAACATCAAACAAACCCTGACTTTTAGTGCCACATTAAACAATGATATCAAACAAATTATCAATCAATATACTACGTCTTATGAATTTATCAAGATATGAGAGAATATCACTGTAGACAAAATCAATCATACATACATAGATATAGCTCACAGCGACAAATTTATTACTTGCAAACAATTAATAGATTCTCACCCTCAGGACAAGGTACTCATATTTACTCATACCAAAAGAAATACCAAAACAATTCACAAAATACTAGAAACTGAATGATACAAAGTCTGACTATTAAACTGAGATATGAAACAATCCAAAAGGATGTCTACATTGGCAGCTTTCAAAGATCAAAAAATCAGGATTATGATTACTACAGATGTGGCAGCTAGATGACTCAATATGAACAATGTCTGACTCGTAATCAATTTTGATGTACCACAAGATGCAGAAAATTATATCCATAGAATAGGTAGGACATGAAGAGCATGAGCAAATGGCAAAGCTATAATGCTAGTCTCCCCAGAAGAAAAATGACTTTTGGCTAATATAGAAAAAACCAACAAAACCAGGATCTCCAAATCTCAGCAAATCGCTACTCTAGATACCAGATGAAATTACGCTAGAGTCAAACTGAGTAAAGTCAAAGTCAAATGAGAAAAAAAGTTTATCCCTGCTAGATCAAAGTATAGCTCTGATACATCAAGATCCAAATTTGGAGAAAAAGCTGCTTACCCACCAAGATCCAAATCCCGCTCTTATGATGATAAACCAAAATTTGGAGATAGAAAAGATAATTACAAAGATAGAAACAAAGAATCAAATAAAAGCAGCAAGAATAAAAATTTTCATAGTAAAAAATTTCATAGCAGATAGTTTTGTTATACAGTTGAGATTGACTTTTTATAGCAAATAATTATAAGATTATCGCTTATACGTTGTTACATTTCAGCGTTTTAGCGTTTCTTGGGGATGCTTCTGGATTTGATAGGAGGATCTCATAGATGATGATAGCCGCTACTCTATGAACGCAATGAGACTAATCTTCGTTCAAACCAAAATGCAAACGCATCAAAATCTCTTCTTTGAAGAGCTGAACTTGTGAAAGCTTACGCTTAATCAAGCCAGTAACTAACCTTGCCATTGACTCCTACTAAACGCAAGGTCGACCTAAGTAGGAAAGCTCGTTGCTTTTGTAAAAACCTATGCCTGCTTGTTGGCTAAAGTAAGCTTCAAAAGTAACATAAAAAAATCAGCTTAGTTAATAAGCTATTGCGGTAGAAATTATTGTTTATGCCTTTTAGACATGGGTTCGAATCCCATCATCTCCACCAAATAGGAAATAACAATTAACAATTATAGAAATTCACGAGCTAAATCGTGTTTTTTTATTTCTTGTAAACAAATACTAATTAAATAAATTTCACAATAATATTTTATCTATCTATACTATCATGTCTGATCCCCAAAATGCATCTCACAGAGCATCTGTAAAACTTGTTTGTATAGCCAATAATTCTATCTTACTTATTAGAGCAAAAAACAAGGATACATTCAATCTTATTGGCTGAGCTGTAGATATTTGAGAAAATCTTGATAATACTATTCACAGAGAATTTCTAGAAGAAACAGGCAATGTTTTATGAGATAAGAAACCTAAACTCGTTCATGTAGAAATCAAACATTTCCCTAAATGATGACAATTTGATGGTGTAGTAAACGTCTTCTACCTCCTCTCTTTCGATAATCCTTTTGATATCGTTCTAGAAGAATGAGTATACGAGGAATACAAATGGTGTTCTAAAGAAGAATTACAAAATCTTTCTGTAAGCGACCATACTAATAAAGAATTGTTATTATCTTTGTTGTAATATATTCATCTCCTATCTACTGATCCAATCACCTTCCAATCTAGACTCCTTCCAAGACTCCCCTCTTTTCCAGCATCATCCCAAACCCTCAAAATCTATAGACCTCTTCTAAGATCTCGCTATAGTCCAACCTATAAGTTTCAGAAAATAAATTAGCGACTCCAACAAATAGGAAATAACAATTAATAATCATAGAAACTCACGATTCCGGTCGTGATTTTTTATTTATTTTTTATTCTCTTTTATTATCTAGAAAATTATCGATTATTAAATTCGTTAGTAGTATAGTTATTGTTGGCTGGAGCTACTGCATCAAAAGGTATTGTTTTGGTACTACCCGTTGTATTGGAATTGAGTGTTGTGTCAGTATCTGTTACATAACCTGGTGTGTCAGTATTTATATACTGTAGATTGGGATGCTGTTGCAACAATGTATTTTGTTGTTGAATTTGCTTATCTTGATTATTTGAACATCCTACAAGTATTATTACAGTAAACAGTGCCAATACAATGATTTGTATTTTTTTCATTTTGAGATTTTTTTTAAATAAAAATATTATCTTTATCAAAACTCAATACAAACATTATCCCCTTATCAAACTGTATAGCAAGAGACATTTTTTTATTTATCTCCACCAAATAGGAAATAATAACTAAGAATTATAGAAATTAACGATTTAGGTCGTGATTTTTTATATTCAACTTATATAGAAAAAATATCATAATAATCAAAAACATAATATAGATAATAATATTTTTCGTATTAGTTCTTTTTTACTATATTCCCACTCAAAATAACTAGGAAGAAATTTATAAGCCAATCGCACCATTATAAATCATATTATTGGCTGAAGTCAGTTTGATATTGTAGAAATTATTGCAACTGGATATATCAATGACAAATAACCTATTATCATAATTCATACAATATAAAACAGTTCATTACTTACATTTAAAATTCAAAATTTCAGTCATTTGTTTATAAAGTATGAATAAGTACTTTTTCTATTTCTGCTAATTAATGCAAATGCAAGACAAGCTAAAGTTACACCAATATGTTCTCGAAAAAATGCTAACCATACATGAGTAGTTTCTCATCATCATCATTTAAACAAGACATAACTCAATCCATATAACATACTACTACTAATAGCAAATATAAATCACTTTATATTCCATTTTTTTGTATGTATATTTCGTGAAAACAATCATGTACAAATTACAATTATAATCATTAATATGATCTGCTGAGTAGTTATAGCTTCTCATAAAAATATAAGTCCAAAAACATATGAAAAAATAGGGATTGTCTGAAGCAACGGAATTATATTTTCTATTTTTTCTGCATACAACGCTTTGAAATATGGTCGTGCTGCGAGTCAATATACTACTCATGCAAGAATCAGAATAATTGTAGCTCAGGCTGATATTGTAGAAAAAGTCTTATAAATAAATGGGAATAATATCAATGATACAATTAATGTGATGACTCATCAAATAATCATTAGTGAAGAAATACTATTATGTATTAGTCATTCATTTTCCTTTTTTTTGAATAGTTTTGTAAGAAATGTATCAATTATTCCTGTTGTATTAAATAATACAGGAGCTAATAATAACAAATAAATCATTCTTGATATATTATAAAATAATTGAAATCAATATAGATTATCTATACAAAAAATCAATTAAATTTATTTCTTAAAGTGAGTCTTTATTTGTCTAAGAACTATCATTTCTTTTTTTTCTTTTCAAAATTTTTTTATTTGCAATTCTAGTCTAGATGCTTCATTTCTATCTTTTACTTTTTGACTCCAAACCAATTTTACTGGACGTCTACCCTTGGTATATTTGGCTCAAATTTTGGAATAGTTATGATCAGCAATTCTTTTATCCAAATCTTTGGCTATCCCAGTATACAAAGTACTATCGCTACATCTAAGTATATAGACAGACCGCATTATTTTTGTAATATAATAAAATTATATCGATACAACATAATTGTAGTTTCCCAAAAAATTATTTACGTCTAATTGCTCTAAGAATAAACAATACAAGCGCAATTACAATAAGTATGTGGATAAATCCACCCAAAGTATAAGAGGATATCAATCCAACCAACCAAAGAACCACCAAAATAATAGCAATAGTTTCCAGCATAGTAATAATATTTTAGAAAATAAATTATATATTTATTTTTGTGCTGCAAAAAAATCCCAAATATATTCACCAGCAAAATCTGGCCAAGTATGGGGATAATATGTTCATTGTTCACTGATAGAATCTGAGTGAGGACACCATATCACTGGTGCATCTTTTATACAGTCAGTATATTCTACACAATTTCATAATATTGGACCGACAGATTTTGTAGATTCTCAACAAGCATTTTGTTTCAATAGCTGATCACGAGCCACCACTCATTCTCTATAAGGACTCAAATTATCATCAGGATTTTGCATTATCATTGCGGCTACAGGGCCATTACAATCATTGATAGTGGTTCCACCACCTACGCTAGCAATCGCACGAATCACATCACCACGGGCACATGATAAACTATTGCTAAACCAAGCACCCAATGAATGTCCTACCACAAAAACCTGATCCTTATTTATACAATAATTATTTTCAAATTCTTCAAGCAATTGATCAAACAAAGCAAAATCTCTCAATTCAGATTTTTTATCTCATGGATTACTCCAGTTGCGACTAGGTCACTGCTCTGGCAATCCAGCAGGATAAATAATAATTGCATTATCCTGTGATTCTTTTTCTATATCATAGTAAGTACGCACCATAGTATTGGGATTGGTACGACCATGGAAAGCAAATATTATTTTCATAGGAGTATTTTTGTCATATTTATTACCGATTACAGTAATATAATTACGCAATTGTCAGTTTACTATAGATGAACTAGGCACATTAGTAGGAGCATCCTTACCACAGCCCACAGAAGCTACATCACGTTGATTGACAAAATCTCTAGCTCACATCCTCTCCAACATTAACTGATGCAACAAATATGTAGCTTCTCCACGAGTCATATTTTTAGTAGGTATGATCGAATATCTAGAAAAAATATTATTATTATGTCCCCAATCTATATAAGGCTGATACCAATCTTCTTTACCAGCATCATTTGTATCTATATCAAATCATTCCAATCACATCTTCAATGCTTCAGCAAATATTACTTTTTGCATTGGCTTAAATGTTCAATCGGTATATCATTTGATCATTCCTTGTTGTTTTGCATAACACACATACTTAGCATATCGATCATTTTTCACATCCACAAAACAATTGGATCAGGTAAAGACATCTTCATCCAAGCTAGCCTCAAGGATAATTTTCATTATTTCAGCACGATTGATTTCTAGATTAGGTCCAAATGTCCCATTGGGATATCATTGCACTACTCCATTATCATACAGAAACGATATACTTTCACGATACTTATATCAATTTATATCTGATAGATTTGTGTTTGCATTCAAATCAAATGGATATACCACAAACAATCAAACAAAAATAATAAATACAAACCCAAACAATCTATTTTTTCAAACAAATTTTTTCATCCACGATACAAACAGTATAAAATTATCTATAGTATGAGTATATCAACCTATATATCAAGTCACAAAAAAAATATCAATTTATAGAGCTTGACTTGACAAAATATAAGGACACAATTGATTTTATCATACATTTTTATTGTTTACAAAAAGGACTATGGTACATCCAGACAATATGTTCTATTTCTTACTTATTATGGGTATAATTTATTTAATATGAGTTATGGGATACAGCTCATAATAACCAATTTATTATAAAATTTAATTTCAGATTTTACGATTAATTTTTATTTTACTATAAGATCTTATAGCTTTCAAATTGCTTTGTGTTTTGTATCATTCTGGCAATAGCTCACTCAAAGTTTTTATTTCATAGTTACCTTTGGTATCACCATTTATCAAGATTATTTCTTTATTTGATACCTGAGAAAACAATAAAATATATTGCAAACAAGCTCCACAAGTAGGAGTAAATGCAGAATCTATTGTACACACAGCTACTATATCATAATATCCATGAGCTACTGCATTATCTACAGCACAACGTTCAGCACAAGTTCCTAGACCACTAATTACGCTTTCTATATTACATCCACCAAAAATCTTACCATCAGACGTCAATACACTAGCTCAAATTTTGTGCATAGAACGATGTGAAAATGCAAAGTTACGAGTTTTTTTGGCCATATCCAACAATGCATGTATCTGTTCCAAAGATAAATTTTTACTTTTAATTTTTTTCATTTAAACAAAACAAATAAAATATAAACAATTATTTATTGTTTTTTTATATATAGACTTTGAGTAGGATAAGCAAATTCTATTCATTTTTTCTTAAACAATTTAATTATATTCAATCATATAGATTGATGAACATCCTTATATATCCTAAAATCACTTATTCAAATATAATAAACCACCTCAAAATTCAAAGAAGATGGCCCAAATGAAACAAAATGAGTTCTATCAAATTCAGCATTTTCTGTTTTATCTATAATTGTTTTTATAAGATCTGGAATCTTTTCCAACAGTCAAGGATCTGTATGATATACTACCCCTATATCAAAAGAAGCTCTTCTTTTTTTCATTTTACCATAATTATTTATTCTTATTTCTGTCATTTCTGAATTAGGAACGATCAATTCTTGTCATTGCAAAGTCTGTATACGAGTAGATTTTATTCCTATATCTTTGACTATTCCACTATCCTCACCTATTACTACAAAATTTCATATCTCAAACGGTCTATCAAAAAATATACTAAATGAAGCAAAAATATCTCATAAAATTTTTTGCAAAGCAAAAGCAACTCATATTCACAACACTCACAGACTCGCTATCAACGGAGTTACTTCAATTCACAAATTTGATAAAAGAAACAATCAAACAATGATATAAATAAAAATTTTGGCAATCAGATAAAATAAATTAATTTTAGTTACATCTTTTTTATCACTTTTGTTTTTATACATCGTATGATCCAAAACATATTTCAGCATAGCAACAAATACATTAGAAATCTCTCGCAATATAACAGACAAAAAACAAATATATACAATACGATCCAAAGTTGGGTGTATATTTATATATTGTAAAGGTATATATATCAAAACAACAATATAAAAAAGTCTAGATATTGAATTTAATTTTTTGACAATCAAATCATCTCGTTTATATTGAGTTTTTTCTGCCAAAAGTATAGCTTTTTTCAAGAGATATCCTCTAAATAACATAAGCAACACATACAATACCAAAGCTATACCCAACATAATCAAATAATCATACACAGTATTACCCACTATCACATAATTCAAAAATACTTC
>DJVF01000013.1 GCA_002441085.1 Patescibacteria group bacterium UBA6263 | reverse complement strand
TTTTTCCGATGTTTTTATCTATAGGAATTGTTTTGAAATTCCTATATGGTAAAAAAAGTGATAGAAAAACTATCACTAACAGATGGTTTATAATGGTAGCCGGATACCATTTATCCTAAACCACTCTACTGATAAATCAGCTAATGGGAAAGAATTTTCTTTGTTTAATCTGTCTTTTATAATCAGGTTTGATGATGTAATAAAAACAGATGTTGGCGGATGACAAACGATACCTCCACCAGGAAGGGTTATAGGACTTTGGGTTTTGGCTATCTCCAAAGGATCGGTCTGCCCTGAGATACTCAGGATAAATTTTTCGAATGATTTTTGAGTGAGATACTTTTTCATTTTTTGTTAAATTATGTTTTGGATATATAGATTTTTAGTAATAAAAGTCAATATTTATATTTACAATAAAAAAATAGTATTGACTATAGAAATTTTTTGTTTATATTGGAATTGGTGATACTTTTATATAAGTATATAAAAAATATGACCCTTGGTAAGTACAAAGACCAAATCTAATGATGGTTTTTGTATTTTTTTATTTTTGGAAAATATCACTATGACGATGAACTTGAAATGTGTAAAAACTTGAAAAGAATTCCCATTTGCTTTAAATTTTTTTAATAATCCTGAATCTAATGATCCAAAATTTTCTAATCTAATATTGGAGTGATGATATAAAGTCGAAGGATACAAAAGCCTTGCCCCTTTTCAAAAAGAATATATTTCTTATTGAGCTAAAAATAGTCCTTTAATAGAAAATAAATATTTATCTAAAATCTTGTGATTGAAAGATCTTAGAGTAAAAGATGAGAGCTATAATCCATACTGAACACATAAGGATAGAAGAAGTGAATATATAGTCAATGTCGCTATAGAAAATAATGTAGACAAAATAGTATGCCTAACAGCTTGAAATGCCTGATATAGTTTAAGTAGATACTGCTCTAGAGCATGAATAGACTATACTAGTCTAGTATTCCCATGGGTATCTGATGATAGGAAAGAAACTCTCAAAGAGCGATGACAAGTAATTACAATAGACTGAGCAAGGTATAATGGTATACTTAGACCTAGAGATTTTCAACAAATTGTAGCTGAATACGATCAATATGAGAGATGAAAAACATGGGAAAAAATATGGGCAGTAACCAATAGTTTTGAACCAATAAGTATAAATGCATACAAGGAGTTGTTTTATGAAATAAAAGAAGAAAATCCTGAATATCTAATTGTACCTTCCTGAAGTGGAGATATATTGATTTGATTATGGCTTGGTATAAAAGAACTTGGTATGAAAACCAAGATAATATGAGTATGACCAAAAGATGAACATCCACTTAAATATGCTATAAAATATGGAACAGATGAATATCAAATAGATAATTATAGAGAAAATAGTCATGCTGAAAAGTTAACGACGCCGTTTACTGCAGTATTACCTATACTATATAAAATTTTCTCTGAGGAATGAAATATTTATACAGAAGTAGATAATGAAGAAATAATAAAGACAAGAGAAATCTTGGAATGAATAGGATTTAAAGTTGAGAACTCTGCTGTACCAGCCTTTGCTACATTTTTATCAAAGGAAAAGCCCGATATAGATTTTAATTCAAAAATAATAATTGTTTCTACCGGAAAAGGTATCGAAAATTAATTTTAGATCTATATTTTTCAAAATGAATTCAAAAAGATTGATTGAAAATTTTGCTGACGTTTATGGAAAATTTTTTTGAATAAATCAGATAGTTGTTTCTCTTCCTTTGGTAGTCAATCGATGTGATGACTTATTTCCACACTATAGTGGTTTGAGTATAAAACAAAAAATTCCTTTACGTTTTTATGTATGACTTACAAAAAATAATAGTGATAAAATAAAGATAAATAAAATTTCTTATCGAGACAATAATGAAAATTTATTTATAGAAACCAACGCATTAGAATATGCCCCTTATTTTTATAATATAAGAGATATCATAAATGATAAATATATAAAGCTGATTAAACATCATTGATGATATGATATAAATATTTTATCTGAACTCGGAAGAGGTAGATGATTGTGATTTGATACGCTGGTGTCTACGGCTATAGTAATGTTATTGAACAGACTTTGAAATAAAATAGATCAGGACAAAATAAATAGAATGAATGAAATCCCAGTAAATGAAGTAATAAACAATACATATCTATGAATCAGAGAAATATTATTTGAGTCTTTTGAAGTTGATCTGGAGACACAGGGTAAGACTTTTTTTACAAGAAAAGTTTCTTCACTATTTAACTCTTATTATCCTATAATATCCTTTACCGAAGATAATTCTGCTTTCGGGAATATTAATAAAATAGATACTGAATATAAACGTTTCGGATATAGATTAGATGAAATATTTTGATGATTGAGAGAGGTACCATATTTTCCAGTAGATCGATGAATAATATACACAGGCAAACCAGTGTTGTTTGAACAAATCATGGTATGAAACCAGGTTAATATGAATATATATGATGATATTATAAAAGATTTTAAAAAGATTTTTAAAGGATCCTTTGATAATTTATTACCAATCAAAAAACCAAAATTTTATAATAATTTTTTGGATGGAAGTAAGCAGGAAATCCCTCAAACATTTGGCAAAATGATGTGAATAGTTAGCCTGGAAATATTATATTTTATGTATAATCTTTATTCAAAATGATATAGTGATCGTGATATGAGATTGTTTCTAGACTCTCTAGATAAAACTAGATACGGCAACCATATCACAAGAGAAAACTCCGACAGTCTAATGTCTTTTTTGAATAAATTTTTGGGGAATATGATAATGAATAGAAATATGATATCTGTATTTCCAAATGATACTACGGTAATGTGAGGATCTATATGCTTTGTAATGCCTTCTGAAGGATTTAGAAAAACTCTTTTTGAAGCAATAGAACATACAAAAAAAGATTTTAATGCTATGGATATAATATACGCTAGTCGATTAGATGGATGAGAATATGAATGATTGAGATTTGACCAAGATATTGAAAAATGAATATTTTCAAAATTTTTGAATCACTCTAGTTGTATAACACAAAACATAAACTGATGAAGTTTTGTTTGAAATCATGAAGAATGTATAAAAAAATGTAATGAATGATTGCTACTTGATATAGTAGATAATAGGATATTTATAAACGGTAAAAAAGTTACTTCAGATGATCTGCACTCTCAATCAGCTACAATAGAAATATTAAAAATACTAATAAAAAACCTAGGTAATGATATATCAAACAAAGATTTGCCAATATCTAGCTATAGCAAAAATAAAAATGAAATGCTTGGTAAAATTGTAATACCATTGATATGATTGATTAAAAAAGAGATGAATTCCAAATTACCTTTGATATGTAAATGAAGCATATACGATTTTTATATAAAACTCAATCCATCAAACACAAAAATTTCCATATTGGATAAAATAAAATAATTGTGTTTCTGGGAAAGAAAAATTATCTTAAAAAAATTCTGACTTTTGTCAGTTTTTTTCTTTTTTTGTTTGTTTATTGTGTGGGCGTTATTTTATAATAATAAAAATATGCCTGAAAATATAGAAATAAAAGCAGATAGACAAGAAGTATTGGATATGATAAAAAATCAGTCCAATAAAGATCTTTCTAATTTGATAAAAGATATTATGAAAGATAAGATAGAAAAAACCAAAAATATTGAAGAGATTAATAAATTTTTTAGCGAATTGTATGATGAATTGTATTATGATATAATATTCAAAAATATAAAGATAGATAAAAAAACCAGTAGATTATTGGAAGGTCTAGCTATGCCAACATATAAAAAAAGCGAGAAAGAGTGGCAGGAAGTTTTTAAAAAAATTAAGAAGCCTTAGCAATAGGTTAACTTTTTATTTTTAAAAAGACAAAAAAAGTAGCAAATCTAGATTTAGAAAATTGCATCGGACAATTAATCAAATCGGAAGTTATATAACTCTAATAAAGACAAAATTTATTATTTATTGGTTTTGTCTTTTTTTGTAACTAAATAACCGTCTTTTTCAAAAATCTTCCTATAACCTCAAAATTTACCCTTTAAAAATTTTGCTACTCTAGCTATTGTAGTAGAAGATGATCATGTTTCTTTCTCAATCTTTTTATATGATATATTATAATATAATTTTTGAGCTATATCTAGTCTCTGTGAGAACTCTATAATCTCATCTTCAGTAAGTAAATCTCTTAAAAAATTAAACATATCTTCTTTTGTGTGTATTTGTAAAAGTGCATTTTGTAGATCATCAGAAATCTTTTTTAAATTTTTTACAATCATAGTTACTATTTAGTTATAAATTTAAAGAAATTTAACTATTATGTAACCTTTTGCAACTTTATTTAAATAAAGTATTGATTTTGACTAAGAAATATATATTTACTTTACTACAAGAAAGCACTTTATCTTAATAAAGTATATTGATGATAACAAAAGACAAGCCTTTATCTATATTATTATATCTTTTATATATTTTCCATAAATAAAAGTAATTTTCATATATTTTTTCTAATATTATTGAAATAGTTTATTTTTTTGAGTTAAAAAAATTTTCTATATTTAGTCAGTTTTTTTCTTTTTTTGAAAATTTATAAGGGCAATACTTTCGCGCGAATATTAAATTTATGATTTATATGTTAAAATAAATTATGGATAACTATCATTTTATTAAAACAAAATTTACTTACTTATTACCACTTATAGCTGCAATTTTAGCTTGATCATTCTATGTTTTATCTGAGATGTTTGCTTGATATGGAATAAAACCATATATGATGTGAATTTTTGTAAACATATTATGAGGTATATTTTTATTATTAATCAACCTGAAGGGAGTATTATCATTTAAAATAGAAAAAAAAGATATATGAAAACTATTAATATCTTCTTTATTTTGATTTGCACTATGATATTTTTTTCTTTATCAAGCTATAGATTTTATATGATCTAGCAAAACATCATTTTTGGTTCAAATTGAGCCAATATTTATATTTATACTATCTATATTGTTTTTATGAGAAAAATTTAGTTTTAAAAATTTATTTAGTCTACTAATAATATTATGATGAGTTTTTTTGATACTTTTTGATCCCTCTCTTTTAAATATAAGTTTGAGTAGTTGAGAATTATTTTCCATGCTATCTTGATTGTGTTTTGCAGTAGGTATTGTGTCTATAGCAAGTATTATATCTAAGTATAATGAGGTTGTAATAACTTGATTACAGATGCTGATATGAGGATTATTTTTGTTTGGATTTGTCCCAATTCGATGATTTGATTTTAAATTAAAATTTTTAATACCGCTTAGTATACTTGGTATTATAATATGATTATCTTGGTTATTTTATAATCTATGATTGAAATTTTTGTGAGCATCCAAAACTGCTATAATATATACCTCAAAGTCTTTTATTGTTTTCTTATTTGCAATATTAGCAAGTAATATATTTTTGGGAATATCTTTTAAACTACCAAAAAATATTGGTATGTTTGTCTTATGAGGTATTGTAATATTGGCATGAATAATATTTTTGAAATATGAAACAAAAAAAACTAATCTAAATGATAGAAAATTTGCTACATCGTTATTATGAAGAAAAAAACTTTTTGAACAAAAACAAATAATAAAAAATAAATAGATTTTTAATTTTTAAACTAAGAATAAATGGCAAAAGAAACACTAAAAGTCAGTTGATTTCCCGAACGACTGCCAGAGCAACAGATAATAGAAGATAAAATAAAAAGGATAATAGAAAACTCTTATCAACAATATTGATATGTAAACATAGAAACACCAGCAGTAGAGAGAAATGAGGTACTAACATCAAAAAGCTCAAGCGAAGTCTCAAAACAAATTTATGGTCTATATTGATTAGCACAATGAGCAAATGATTTAAAAGATTGTTCCCTACACTTTGATCTTACTGTACCACTTGCTAGATACATAATAGACAATGAAGAGTCCTTGCATTTCCCATTTAAAAGATACCAAATTCAAAAAGTTTGGAGATGAGAAAGACAACAAAAATGAAGATTTAAAGAGTTTTATCAATGTGATGTGGATGTTATAGATAAAGATACGAATATATGCTATGATGTCGAAGTAATAAAAGTTTTGTACAGTACTTTGAAAGATATATTCAAGTATCTGTGAATAGAAAAAGATATCATAGTACAGATGAATAATAGAAAACTTTTTGATTCAATATTTAATTATTTTGATTTTGATCAATGAAAAAGGCAAGACATTCTTAGATTGTTTGATGATTATCGCAAAATAGATAGAGAGGATTTTTATAAGATACTAGAAGAAATTGTATGAAATAAAGCTAACGAACTAATATCATTATTTGATTTTAAATTAAATGATGAATTAAATATTGAAAATGAAGAAATATCAAAAGCAATAGAAGAAATAAAATTTGTTCACGATGAATTGAAAGATAGTTGAGTGAATATAATATTTGATCCATTTATAGCTAGATGATTAGACTATTATAGTGGCACTATATTTGAAATGTTTATAAAAGATTCTGAAAAATTTGGAAGTATATGTGGATGATGAAGATTTGATAATCTAGTAAAATATATAAGAGAAAAAACATGAAATGATTGAAATGAATATTGATGAGTATGAGGATCTATAGGTCTTAGTAGACTCCTAAATAGACTTGGTGATGAAAACATGATAACAAAAATTGAACCACTTAGTGATGTAATAATATTCAATTTAAAAGATAGTGCTAGAAAATATAGAGAAGAAATAGCAACTATTTTGAGAGAAAATTGAATAAGAGTAGATCTATATCAAAAAGATGAAAAGATAAATAAACAATTTGCCTATGCAGATAAAAAGAGAATCCCTTTGGGAATATTTGCAGGAGGAAAAGAAGAAAAAAATTGTGAAGTTTTACTTAGGGATTTATCGACTAAAGAAATTATTACAACAAAAATACAAGAATTATCAGAAATAATAAAGCAAAAAATTGCTTAATAAATTTTTATAAATTAATATTTTAAAGATGAATGAAAATAATAACTTATCAGTCTCTACTGACATAATAAAAGATGAGAAAAATTTAATATTAGATGAGAAAATAAAATTATATAAAGAAGTTTTTGGAGAAGAACCTCGAAATGAATGATATGAATGTAAAAATTCATGATGTTCAAAAAAATATTATTCTTTTAGTGAAGTAGCCAGAAACAACATTAAGAAATGTCTTTTGTGTGAAAATGATAATGATTTACATGAATGTTATCCTGATGAAGAATTAAAAAATGAACGAAGCAATCGATCTGAAAAGAAATGATATATAGAAAATTTAGCTAGATTAAAAAACTGAACAAATAAACTTATATGATTTATTTTATGATGGAACTCTGATATGGAATGTTTAAATTTCGATAAGTTTGATCTAAATGAAGAANNGAAGAAGATTTTGAAACTTTAAACAAAAATATCGGTTCATTATACTGAGACTTTAATATTGATGATTTCTTTTATTTTTCGGAAATATGAATAGATGTAAATTATAGACATAGTGATGATCATACAGCAAGAAAGTTGTATGATTCTATGCAACAATGAGCAATAAAAAACTGAAAAAAATTTATAGTATTAAGAACAACAAAAAAAGAATGAGGTCCTTATAAACGATTTAAAAACAAATTATGATACAACATTGTATTTGATTATAATGATGTTAATGACAGAATAATAATGGTAAAAAAATTAGATTAAAAATATTTAATTTATTTATTTAAGAAATGGATAAAACTATTATAAAAATTAAATGAGCAAAAAGATGAAAAACAACGGTAATAATGACATGAGTACACGGAAACGAAAGATCATGAATCAATGTATTTACTGAATTAATAAATAAAATTGAAATTGAGAATTGAATTTTGTTTCTGATATTATGAAATCCTAATGCTATTAAAAAGAATATCAGATTTATAGAAAAAGATCTAAATAGATGTTTTAGAAAAAAAATAACTTGAAAAACTTATGAAGATAAAAGAGCTATAAAAATTAGAGAAATATTAAAAAAAGCTGATTATCTATTAGATATACATAATACGATAAATCCTAGTGATGCCTTTTTAATATCTGAATGGAAAGAAATTGCAAAAATATTTCCTGTTAAAAAAATTGTTTCTGGTTTTGATTTATTACATCCATGAGGAAGTGATAGTTATATGAATAATATATGAAAAATATGATTGTGTATAGAGTGTTGAAATATTGGAAGCAAAATATGAGAAAAAATAGCTAAAACTTCAATAATAAATTTTCTAAAATACACTTGAAATATTGTTTGAAAGCCTATTATATTTAAAAATCAGAATTTTATGAAATTTGATTATATATATAAATCTAAAACAAATACTTTTATATTAAATAAAAAATTTAAGGATTTTGAAAAAATAAAAAAATGACAGATTGTTTGATATGATTGAGAAGAAATAGTAAGATCTTACAAAAATTGATATATTATATTTTCAAAAAGCTGTAATGAAAAATGAAGTGAAGCATTTGCTTTGTGAAATACGATAAAATAAAAATAATCTTTTTCTTATTTTTGTCAGTTTTTTTCTTGATTTATTTGTTTATATAATGGGCGCTAAAATATATTAGCGTCTATATGGAGTATATAGCTCAGTGGTTAGAGCGGTGGATTGTGACTCCACAGGTCGCGGGTTCGATTCCCGTTATACTCCCCATTAAAGTATATCAAACAAAAATAGCTGGAGATTATTATCTTCAGCTTGTTTTATAAAATATTATTTAAACCAAACTTTAACTATCCTGATATTAAAATGAAAGGTCTTTACCTCTTCGAAGATAAAAATATCTGAATATTTGGAACGCAGGATATCTACTTGTCGAGTCATCATCTCTAGAAACATTACAACTTTATGCAACTTGAAGTCTATTAGTTGATCAAACATTTTGTAATAATAAATCAGTCCATCCTCACCTCCTACAAAAGCCATCCTGGGTTCTCGTTTTTTGACGCTATCAGGATTATTCTCATCGTGAGTTTGCTCTGGTATGTATGGTAGATTGCCAAGTAAAATAATATTTTTTCCTTGGATAATAGATCTGTAACTATCTACAAAAGATAATAAATCTGATCGTATAAAACGAGTGTCATATTGGGTAGTATTTATCAGATTGTCATAATTTTGTTTGGCTACTATCAATGCCTCTTGAGAATAATCAGTCAAAAATACTGTTTGGAAACTTGTAGAATTTTGTAACAAAACAGATATCCCAAGGACTCAGGATCAAGTTCAAACATCGATTAGAATGTTTCAATGCTGAAGAGCTTCAGTGCCTGCCTGTCCGGTAGGCAGGTTTCATTGTTTTAGTGAATTACAATACTCTGTGACTGCAGTGATCATATATTCGGTCTCTGGACGAGGTACTATAGTATTTTGATTGACAATA
>DJVF01000037.1 GCA_002441085.1 Patescibacteria group bacterium UBA6263 | reverse complement strand
TGATTTCATTTCTAAATGCTTTTCCAGTCTGAGCAATACCAAAGGGTATCCTAGATCTAGTGGTATCTAATATATTTTTAAAATTTACAAATATTCCTTGTGCAGTCTCTGGTCTTAGATAAATATCTGTTCATTCTCACTCTATTACTCATTGTTCGGTTTTAAACATACCATTAAATTTCTTAGGCTCAGTCCGGTCTATTGTTCCACATTTTGAACATTTAATTTTTTTGGTATTAATATATTCAAGAATGTCTTCTGGTGGCGTTTTTTCTGCTGCCCAATTATTGGGGAAATCAGTATCTCACGATTTTTCTTTGAATTGTTCTATAATATGATCGGCTCTATATCTAGATTTACATTTTTTACAATCAATTAATGGCTCATTAAATCAAGCTACATGACCCGATGCTTCTCGTACTTTGGGATTCATCAGTATCTGTGAATCTAGTCAGATTATATCATCTCTTTTTTGTACAAAATATTTCCATCGATTGTTCTCGATATTATTTTTGATCTCTACACCATAAGGTCACAAATCCCATGCATTAGCCAATCATCCATAGATATCACTTCCAGGATATGCAAATCATCTTCTTTTTGCCCATGCAACAATATTATCCAAACTAAATGTCATAATAATTACAAATTAAAAAACTAAAAAATTAAAAACTTTTTTCCCCGTCATTCCGGCGAGATTATTTTGCGGCCGGAATCTTAAAAAATCAATAACAAATATACTAATAACAAAATTCTTGCTACTTTCAACGCTTTTACGTCATTAAATTATTCCATCTTTTAAAAAAGTATATTAAAATTTGACAATTTGATATGGCTCGATTATAATCATCCTATCAATCTTCCTCCAATAATGTTTGCCAGCTCCAAGTTGATTGACATTATAGGAAGAAGGTCATTACTCTTAGTTTATAGTTATTATTGTTTATCGATAATAAAGCTAGTTTATAGCTATTGTATCTTGATTAAATAATGATTATCTATTCATACACTTATTGGTAGCCCAAAAACAAAAAAACAATTCAAGCCTAACAATTTAATTCTTAAAACGGCACCTATCCCAATACGTGTATTTGATATGATTTATTATATTCAAATATCATGCTTTTATATCCTAGCTGATATATTCAAATACCGATACCAAATGTTTTCAAATTAGGCTTTAAACATCTCTGATATTCTAAGCAATACAAAATTTATCGCTTAGTATGGTAGCGTACTATATCAATAAGCTATATTAATGTTCTTCTTCCGATTCTCCAAAAAAGACTTGACAAATATTGATTTGTCGATATAATCCAACTAATAATCTTCTCCCAATAAAATATATTAAAATTTTAGACTTTAGTATATATTATAGGAAGAAGGTATATGCTTTGTACAGATTGTTTACAATCTCCTGGTAATCTACTCCAAAAGATTATAAAGTTCATAGCCGGTTAGGTTTTGGCACCAGTATTACAACGCATTCCTCTTCCTTTTTTTATAGCTTAGTTTTATATTTTAACACAGTAATATGTAACAAATCTTTTATCTAAAAGTTTTTATATCTTAATATCCAAATCATGTAATCACTTTTATCTAAAGGTTTTATGTACCAATAAAAACAAAAAAAATTAACCTTTTATCAAATTATTCCTAAAACAATA
Organism: Patescibacteria group bacterium UBA6263; assembly: GCA_002441085.1. GTDB lineage: Bacteria > Patescibacteriota > Gracilibacteria > Absconditabacterales > Absconditicoccaceae > UBA6263. The sequence goes on along the minus strand of DJVF01000037.1, from coordinate 17,690 downwards.
TAAACCTGACTCTCTTTGTTTCAAAGAGGGTTTTTTTGTTGCAAAATAAATTCAAAACCTTATTTATCATGTATCAATAATTCTTAATTTTAAATTCTTAATCCTCAATTAATGTTAGATTGTTTGTTTTGTAAAATTATTTCTTGAGAAATACCATCAGTCAAAATACGGGAAGATGATGATTTTATTGCTATATTAGATGTATTCCCCAATACAAAATGAATGACATTGCTAATCCCCAAAAATCATTATAATTCAGATTTGTTTGAAATAAGTGATACACAATTCTATACAAAATATTTATTAGCAGTACAAAAAGTTGCCAAAATTCTCAAAAAATGATTGAATGTAAATAAAGTAGCTATGGTGATGGAATGAATGTGAGTAGACCATCTTCATATCAAATTGTATCCATTGCATTGAGTATGACCTCAGCGAAAAGCACATCGAGCTAAACAAGAAATCTATTTTGATCAGTACGAATGATATGTATCTACTCAATTAGGGCCCAAAGCTAATTCAGAAGATTTGCAAAAAACCGCTGATGAAATAAAAAATAGGTCTTAGCTTTTAGACCTTAGTAATATATCAATGGTAAAAGTTCGCAAAAAGAATAGGTTAGAAAAGTTTTTATATAGTAATTGATATTTTTTTGTAACAATAAATTCACAAAATCATATAAAATATTTTTGAGAAGTAATAAATGATGAAATGGTTTTAAATGAATATTGAAATATTGTACAGGGATGTCGATTAGATTTAGTTAATCATTATGCAAATATTATCTTAGATGAATATATAATTATGCCAAATCATTTTCACGGTATTGTAATTATAGATAATGATAAAAATATTACCACTGTAGGGAACGGTTTTAAACCGTTCCTTACGAAAAATAGACAACATTGATTATCGGAAATTATACGTTGATTTAAAACTTTTTCTTCTCTTAAACTCCATCAATCCTGACTTACAAACTTCTCTCGACAAAAATCATTCTATGACCATATTATTCGTAATGAACAGGACTTGCAAAGAATCCAAGAATATATATTGAATAATCCATACAAACGAAAAAACGATGAATATTATAATTAACTTCAAATATCTTTTCAGTAAACCATAATGCAAACAATAAATATCTTCAATTATAAAATATATATAAACGAAAAAACAGATTCTTTTGATCAGTATCCAAATGATTTTTTTAAATGCCAACAAATTCATTCTGCTAATATTTATTTGCGAGAGACTTGAGACTTTGTAAATCAACAAGCAGATTGAATTGTCTCTAATATTCTAAATACCAAAATAGCTGTACGTGTAGCAGATTGCAATGCCATTATACTTATGTGAAAAAAATATTTTGGAATTATACACGCATGATGGAGATGATTGAAAGATAATATTTTGCAAAATTCAATAAACTTAATGAAGAAAAAATGAGAAGAAAATATTTCAATTTACATATGACCTAGTATTAGACAATGTTGCTATGAAGTAGGTAGCGAATTTAAAGACTTTTTTGACAATAAATATTTGATTTCTACAAAAGGAAGATTATACCTGGATATGATATCGATCATAAAAGATATATCACAAAAAAATTGAATATCTTCAATCACAATTCATCCAGATTGTACGTATTGTTCCAATAAATACTTCAGTTATAGAAAATGAGATAAGGATAAGAGAATGATAATCAGTTTAGAAAAAATATTTTAATATTTTAAAATAAATAAATGCTACGTACGCACAACTGTTGAGAATTAAGTTCAAGTAACTCTTGAGAACAAGTCGTTTTATCCTGATGGGTAAACAAACTTAGAAATCTATGATGAATGATATTTGTAGATTTGAGAGACAGATATTGAATTACTCAGATAGTATTTGATCCTGATAATAAAGAACTCTTTTCTAAGATTGAAAATGTTAAACTCGAATATGTAATCCAAGTTACTTGAAAAGTAAATTCCAGACCATCAGATCAGATCAACAAAGACATGATTACATGAGAGATAGAAATAGAGCCAATAGATATAGAAGTTTTGTCTAAGTGTGAAACATTACCATTCCCAATAGCAGACAATCCAAATACAAGCGAAGAAAATAGATTTAAATACAGATTCCTGGATCTTAGAAGGAGGCCTGTATTAAAAAATATAGAATTTAGGACCAATATGTTGAGTTTTACTAGAGAATGGTTTTCTGCTAGATGATTTTTTGATATACAGACGCCTATATTCACTGTATCATCTCCAGAATGAGCTAGAGATTATCTTATCCCATCTAGAGTCAATCCATGAAAATTTTATGCCTTACCACAAGCTCCTCAGCAATATAAACAATTACTTATGGTTTGAGGTATAGATAAATATTTTCAGATAGCACCATGTTTTCGTGATGAAGACCCTAGAGCAGATAGACATAGTTGTGAGTTTTATCAAATAGATTGTGAGATGTCTTTTGTAGAACAAAAAGATGTTTATGAAATTGTAGAATGATTTATGAGAGATGTCACTTCAAAATTAGTCCCACATAAAAAGATAACAACAGATTTTGTAAAAATCAAATACGTTGATGCTTTTGATAAATATTGAACAGATAAGCCTGATCTAAGATTTGGAATGGAATTTATGGATATGACAGATATATTTACAAATTCAGAATTTTCTGTTTTCAAAGATATCTCCAATAATCCAAAATGAACCATCAAAGCAATTAAGATAGAAGATAAAATATTATCTAGAAAAGAAATTGATGAACTTACAAAAGTCGCACAAGAAGCAAAAGCTAAATGATTGGTATATATCACATATACTCCAGAATGACCACAATGAAGTGTCGTCAAATTATTAAGCACACAAGAACTAGAATCCATAAAATCGTTAAGTGGTGTCAATACATGAGACACATTGCTTATGATATGAGATTTATATGATACTGCAGTCAGAGCTATGAATAAAGTCAGATTGGCAGTCAGAGATAAATATAATTTAGCAAACAAAGATGATTTGAGTTTTGTATGGATAGAAGATTTTCCAATGTTTGAAAAAGATGAAGAAACATGATGATTGGCGTTTGCTCACAATCCTTTTTCTTATATCAAATGATGAGTAGAAGCTTTTGAAACCAAAGATCCCTTGGAATTGGAGACGACGCAATATGATCTTGTTATCAATTGATATGAATCATTATCTGGCTCTATACGTAATCATAATCCAGAAATCCTTCTCAAGGTTTTTCAAGCTGTTTGAATGTGAGAAAAAGAAATTAGAGAAAAATTTGGAGCTATGTATGAAGCATTTAGATATTGACCACCTCCACACGGATGATTTGCAATATGATTTGATAGGGTTATGATGATATTACTAGATGAAGAAAATATTCGTGAATGTTATGCCTTCCCAAAATCTGGTAGAGCAGAGGACGTAATGATGTGAGCTCCTAGTATAGTAGATTCAAAACAATTAGATGAGTTGTATATCCAAGTTAATTTACCTCCAACTAAATAATACCATGCCTCAAAAAATCAAAAGACTTTATCGTGATGAAAAACACGAAGTAATTGGCTGAGTCTGTGCGTGAATCTGAAATTATTTTAATGTAGATCCAGTTTTTATTAGAGCTATATTTTCAGCATTTGTATTGATTCGATGATCTTCGATCTTGCTTTATATTATTTTATGGATAATTATCCCATCTAAGAAACATTAAATTCAACTTATACTATATGGATAAAAAAATCAAAAAATTATACAAAATTTTACATAAGTTTTTTTTACAAAAACTCATTTATTTGAAGTCATCTTTTTTTTCTTATAGTAAATCCCAAATATATTCTACGGTATTTATTTTGTCGATTTTAATTCTGTTGATTATCAAGTTTTGTAATACCAAGATATCATATTGAGCTGAATTTGAATGATTTATAGATTATTTATTATTTCTTACAAACGATATATTTGTACTGTCTATAATATCCATATTAGTATTGTCGATATATTATATCAAAAATAAAATTATCCAATGATCTTTGTTACTAATAAATATCTTGATATTTTTATTGTTTTTTCTTGATATATTTACTATCAGAATATTTCAAAGTAGGCTATCTATTATAGATATATACAGATTTTTGGATTTATCCAACATGTATTTTATATTATCATATTGAGCTACATTTTTATTGTGATTGGTGGTTTTTTATATTACATTGATTAGCTTATATAATTATGCAAAATATTCTAAGTATACCAAGCTAATATTTTCTATTCTTATATTTATATTTTCTTTATCATTTTTTGTTTCCAAGATATTTGTTTATTCCAATTTTAGATTACAACAAAATATAATTAGTCTAAATTATACTACTATATCAGATTATTTTTTTAAAGACAATTTGGAATATATTCAAAATGAAAAGACAAACTACCAAGATTATTTTCACATATCAACATGACTAAATAAAAATCTGAATTTGATTCTTGTTTTTGCAGAATCGTTTTCGGCTGTGGATTCTATCAGAGCATGATGATTAAATAATAATTTTCCATATTTTGATCAGATACAGTCTCAGTGAATCACTTTCACCAATGTTTTGTCTAATGGATGTTCTTCAGATAATGCCCATATAGCTTTGCTGCAGTGAATAGAGCCGCGATATTCTACAAGCAATAAAGATTTGAAATGATATTTTAATTACAAAAACTATACAGATACCTTGCCACAGTTTTTCAATAAATTGTGATTTGATACTATATTTCTCAGTTCAGCTCCACTTGGTTTTTTGAATCAAAGAGATTTTTTGGACAAAATTCATTATAAAAATATTATATGAGAAGAGAGGTTTCAAAATAACAAAAAATACACTTTTGATGCCGCTCCAGATTATCACTTATATAATGAAGCTGTAGATATAGTATCACAACATACATGAAATTTTTTTCTTACATTACAGACCATATCTTCTCATACACCTTATTATACTCCATATTGAGATTCTACTACCAAAATGTTTGAATACGTAGATAAAAATTTATATGCTTTTTATACCAAGCTCAAAAGAATGGGTTTCTTTGATAATTGAATATTGATAGTAGTGTCTGATCATAGAAAAATGCAACCATTGACTAAGGCAGAGGTTCAAAAATTTGATAAAGTCGCTCATTCCAAAATATTGGCAACTATTGTGTGATCTGGTATACAACCAGATACATTCAACAATAATATAATTCAACATATAGATTTTTTCCATTCTATCAAAAATTATCGATGAAGTGGATATATACAGATTTCTTCTTTGTACAATGACACATTCTCAGACCATACCAATAGAGATCGATGACTTACTCATTGTGCTTATTTTGACAATAAATACTGACTAATCACCGCTAGTTGAGATTTTACAAAATTTAGAAATAGTTTGGATATATCTACATGATTACAGGTTCGTTCATATTTGAATGCATTCCAAAAATATCAATCAGATTTATTTTCTTGGGATTTGGATATATTTCAAGATATAACTATTATTTGACATAGATGAGCATCAGCACAATCTCCAGAAAACACATTGCAAGCATTCCAATTAGCCAAAGATTTTGGAGCTAAATGAATAGAGTTTGATGTGTCTTATACCAAGGATAATCAAAACATCATAGAACACTGACCTAATCTTGCAAATACCCAATGTTGATCATGAGCCAATATTGCAGATTATTCCTTAGACTATATTCAAAGAAATTGTAAATTAAAAAATTGAGAAAAGATTATGACTTTGGAGGAAATGTTGAGCAAAACCAGAGATATCTTTGATTATTATTATCTTGAAATAAAGGTTTATGATACAGCTAAAGCTAGGCAACAGGCTTTGGATGCTATCAAAACAGTAGAAGATTTGTGAATGCAGGACAAAGTTATTTTTATCTCATATGATCCTACTGTAAATTATATCATATGATGATATAGCGGTATTGTAGCTTGACGAGATGATTATCATACATGATCGATTGATATTTTATCCAATTTTTCTCATCCATATTATTTATTGGAGAAGTGATATATCAATCAAGAGGTGGTAGATAAAGTAAATTGAATGGGCAAAAAACTTGTAGTCTACACCGTCAATGATCCACAAGAGTTTGCTAAATTATATAAATTATGAGTAAAAATATTTATGACAGATGATATCCCAATGATCAAACAAAAATTATTGGAAATATCAAAAGAGTAAGTTTATTATTTATTATTTAAATAAATGCTCAACCAGCTAAAAACCGATCTTAAAAAACTTTCCAATCCTGATCAAGCTCAGATACTTTCTCGTTTTTTCAAAACCTGAAAAGGGGAATACGGTGAGTGAGATAAATTTTTGTGAATCAAAGTCCCAGTACAGAGACAAATTGCAAAAAAATATTCAGATTTAGATTTCAAAGATTTACAAGTTCTAATCAATTCAGATATTCACGAACACAGACTAGTAGCATTACTTATCTTGGTTCAAAAGTTCTCTAAATGAGATTCTAAACTACAAGAAAAAGTTTACAAATTTTATCTCCAAAATTCCAGGAGAGTTAACAATCGAGATCTGGTAGATTTGTCAGCTCCTAATATTATTTGAAATTATTTATTAAATTCTGACAAATCTATTTTATACAAATTAGCAAAATCTAATAATCTTCGAGAGAAAAGAATATCAATAATTTCAACATATACTTTCATCAAAAGTCATCAATTCCAAGATACTTTGCAAATAGCAGAAATCTTGCTGCATGATACACATGATCTAATTCACAAAGCAGTCTGACGAATGCTTAGAGAGGTCGGCAATAGAGATCCAAAACAAGAAGAAAATTTCTTAAAAAAATATTACCAATCTATGCCTAGAACTATGTTGAGATATGCAATAGAAAAATTCCCAGAAAATCTCAGACAAAAATATCTAAAGTGATTAATTTAATTATAGATTTGTTACATAGCAAATAAAACGATTTCAGTACTGTAAAGATTATAATATTAGTAAATATGTCGCACAACGCGTCGACTTGTGCGACTTGATTTTTTTGTCCAGTTTTTTTGTATCAAGACAAAAAGACTGGTCCTAGGGTGTGGGCCTGCCTGTCGGCAGACAGGGCGGGAAAAGCCCCACAAAAAAAGTTAAATAGGTATAATACGATATTTACAAAATTTATTGGCAATTTAAATCCAAATTTATACAATCCAAACTAGTTAATTTTTGTGTAAAAATTTTTATTTATCAATTTAAAATATCTAAATGAGTAGACAAAAAAAATTTATGAAAGTCCTGATTATTATTATCTTTTTGGTCTTTATACTATCCACATGATTGGTAACAGTGATGTATCTTACAGACCCAAACCAGCCAACAGATTGAGAACTTACTTGATCCAATCTAGAAGAAGTGATAGATCTCCCTGTCGATTTGACTTGAGAAAATTTAGAACTTACATGATCTTCAAATACCTGAGAAATTAATTAATTTTTAATGTTTTAATTTTTTAATACGTTAATAGTTATGAAATTAATAGTCGATCGTAGTTCTAGATTTGCCAAAATGCGCGCTCATACTGCTACACATTTGTTACATTCTCAGTTAGCAAATATTTTTCCCAATACCAAACAAGAATGATCTCTAGTTGATAATGATTTGCTTAGATTTGATTTCTCTGCAGACAGGCTTTTGGATCAGCAAGAATTGGCTAGTATAGAGAAAAAAATAAATCAGATTATTTATCTAGCTTGTGATGTGACTACACAGGAAATGTCTATCGACGATGCTGCTAAACTATGAGCTAAAATGTTTTTTGAAGATAAATATGGTGATACTGTTCGTGTCGTTCAAGTAACTAGTTATTCTGACCTGTCAGACGAGTCTGAGCATAGCGAAGAATCCAGTTTAGATCCAATTATCTCAATAGAACTTTGTGGATGAACTCATGTACCTAATACAAAGGATATCTGATGTTTTACAATTATCTGACAAGAAGCAGTGGCTTCTGGTATCAAAAGAATCACAGCTATCACTTGACCAAAAGTTTTAGAAAAAGTCCAAGAAGTTCAATCTATTCTTGATATCACAGTCAATAAATTGTGAATCAAAACAGCTACTCAGCTCCAAGATAAATTAGACAAAACTCTTAGAGAATACGATGAAATGCAATCCAAGATAGAATCTCTAGAATCTAAAATGATCATAAACGAATTAACTAATGCCAATTCTACTAATACCTCCTTGACAAGGTGAAGTGAAGCGGAATCCCGCAAGGCGGGAGAAGACTCAGGAGGATTTAAAGGGGGTTTAGAAAACTTTGATAAAATAATTCCAATAAATTCTGATTTTGAATTCAAAAACGTTGTATTTCAAGCAAAATCTTTATTCCCAAATCAGAATATATTAGTTTATACTGATGAATGAAATTTCCTAATCCTTTCTCACTCAATATCAGCCAAAGACTTATCCACCAAACTTTGACTCAAATGATGATGAAATGAAAATATGGTTCAAGGTAGAGATACCAAAGTTTTAGAATTATTCAAATAACCATGATTAAATGCAATTATCTCCTTTTGTCAGAATGAATCAATCTAGATCAAATTACTTGACTAGCTTCAGTTTATAATATTCTAGAAAAATTCTCAAGTCCAGAATTCCCTTTTGTAGTCAATAAGGTCGCTATGTTAGCCTTTTTTGAAAGAAAGCCCAATGATCCATATACTTATGATATAGAGCGAAAGTTGTTTAATAATGAATCTCTGATAAAAGATGAAAAGATTTCTGTTGATTTCAAAGACAAGTTCAAACACAAACGAGTAAATATTTTTCAATGAATTGAAATCAAAGAGGAATGAGAGCTTAGACTTTCTATTTATCATGAATCCAAAGAGATCAATAGGTATACCATAGAAGTAGAAAAAGTTTTAAAACAATAATTTTTTCATGCAAGATCATTCAGTTTATATTTCAGAATTAAAATTTTGTCTAAAATTTCGAAAAGAGGAGTGATGATGCTCTTTTGGCTGATGAACAAAATGCTCTCAATGTGCTGCTCCATATCTTTTGCATAAACTGATCTCCTGAGAAATTATTCATTGAGATATGCAAAGACTCTCATTGGAAGAACGGAAACAAATTGTAGAAAAATACTAGCTTATAGTTATTTGATTTTTAATTCTTTAATTTTTTAATGTCTCCAAAATTATCCCAACATTTTTTATCTAGAGAGCCTTCTGATATTAGAAAAGCTCAGATAGAATTTATGAAGAGAACAGATAGTGTTCAAGCTATCAATACAGCTATATGAAATGTATCATTACCAATGCATCCAGCTATGCAAGAGAGAATGTTTGATCTCCAAAATCCCAATAGTCCATTTCAAGACGGAGTAGTCAAATATACTGCAACCGTAGGTACTCAGGAAGCAAATGAGGCCGTGCTAAATATTATAGCATCCAGTTGATGTAATACCAAGTGATTGTATTCACAGATTACTGATTGATGAAGTCAGGCTATGGAACTTGTTTTGCTATGAGTTTGTTGACCCGCTGGTACAGATATAGATCCATTATTGCTTATAGATGCTGCCTATACCAATTACAATGCATTTGCTCAAAGAGTTGGAAGAAAAACTATTTCAATTAGGAGAAATTTGCAAGATTCATGAAAATTTTCTCTTCCAGAGATGACTCAAATAGAAAAAATTATTCTCGAAAAAAAACCATCCGCGATAGTTGTTATCCCATATGACAATCCTACAGGTCATTTCTATGATCATGATTCTATGCTCAAAATAGCTCAACTTTGTGTAAAATATAATATGTGGATGATAAGTGATGAAGCATATAGAGAACTACACTATACAGATCAATCAGCATCTAGTATACGAGCTCTAAATGAAAGCGATGTCCCATGAATTACTGGTAGGAGAATCAGTATAGAGACATCTTCCAAAGTGCGAAATGCTTGTGGTCTCAGGATATGAGCTCTAGTGACAGATAACTTAAATTTTCATACCAAGTCTGTCGCAGAAAACACAGCATGACTATGTTCCAATACTATATGACAATATATTTTCTGAGCATTGGCTCATCAATCTCATCAAGATCTTCAAAAACGATATAACACACAGAGGAAATATTATTTTACTATGATGCAAAATCTGACTATCAAATTACGTGAGTCTTTACCATGAATTATTGTATCTAGTCCTGATGCGTCTATTTACTCAGTAGTCGATGTCAAAAATATCGCTAAACCAGGATTTGATTCATTAGATTTTGTATTATTTTGTTCACAAAGATGAAAAGTAAGTATAGATAATCAAGACTATACTTTGCTAGTATCTCCTATGGCGGGATTTTATACTGTAGATAAATGAGAAAACAATCCAGGCAAAACCCAGATGAGAATAGCATATGTAGAAACTCCACAAAAAATGGACCTAGTCCCAGATTTGTTTGCTCAATTATTCCAAGAATACGAAAATACTAATCTATAATTAGTTAATCTTTTAATCTATTAATTCTTTATTCATATGCTCAAAATAGCTTCTCGAAACGTCAATTGAATACGTGCAGTTATCCAAAAATGATTCTATGATCGAGTCAAAAAAAATGATCGAGATATAATTTGCCTACAAGAGACCAAAGCATTCGAATCTCAACTTCCTGCAGAATTTCGCTTTCATATGGCGGATTACAATCGAGTGCGACATACAGGTACCAAACCTTGATACGCAGGCACAGCTACATTATATAAAAAATCCTTAAATCTGATTTCATCCAAATCTCATTTTCAAGATATAGAGCATTTCCACCAAGACGGCAGAGTAGTAGAAGCTAGATTCTGTTTTACTAGTCATTGCGAGGAGCATAGCGACGCGGCAATCTTAGAAAGTGAAAATAATAAGATTGCTTCACATAACTCACAATGACTGTCATTTACTATTTTAAACATCTACTTCCCCAATTGATGAGACAAATCTGATGGTACAGAGATGCTATCATACAAACTCAAATTTTACCAACATTATCTAGACTACATCAATACGCTTAGATCCTCTTGAGAAAATATCATCACTACATGAGACTTCAATATCTGTCATCGTCCTATCGATATAGCTAGACCCAAAGAAAATGAAAATTCAATCTGATTTCTGCCTATAGAAAGAGCAGAAATGGATAAATTACAAGAAAATTGATATACTGATGTTTTCCGTCACTTTAACCCAGATCTAAAAGATCATTATACTCGACGATCTTATCGTGCATGAGCTAGGCCTAGAAATGTCTGACGGAGACTTGATTATTTTCGAGTATCACCAAATATATTGCCATTAATTTCCAAAATTGAACACCAATCTTTGGTCCAATGATCTGACCATTGTCCAATTAGCTTAGAGTTGAATTTGTAAAAACTATCAATTTATACTTATTTTTTGTTGTTATTTTATATCAACATATTTTGTGTTAAAAGTCAATAATAACTTGAATTTTAATCCTGATTTGTTATATTGACAGTACATAAATTTATGTATTAATTCAAAATATAATGAATAATAAATTTCTATCAGATTACCTTATCCAAAATTTTTGAGATTCCTCCAAACCATTTGATTCTCAAGAATATTTACAAACGGCTAAACAGAATGTTTTGGATATTCAGTCTCAAATAGATCACTTGAATGCCCAATTTTCTACAAACCAAAAAGAAATAGGAGATATAGATAGACAAATTGCAGAAAAAGAAAATCAGATTTTAAAATTAAAAGATTTTATAGATCAAAAATCTTGAATAGATAGCTTAAAAAATCAAATTGCTAAACTTATTCAAAATTTAAATAAATTAGAAAATGAAAAAAACAAATTACTAGAAAATAAACAAAATATACAAAATCAAGCATCAGCAATTCAAACTAATATAACAAAGTTAGATAGTCAAAAATCTGATATAGAAATTTCTATAAGCCCAGATTTCAAAAATATTCTAGGACAATATATTGAGTCCAAAAGTAAACAAATATCAAAAATACTCCTACAAAGTGAATTAAAGAAAGAAAATCAGCAATCCAAACTTTCTAAAAATTTTGAATCTCAAACAAAGGATCAATATCCTTTTGAGGAATTTCAGGATATTCCAGAAATATTACAACAATTACAATCTACTTTTGACGCAGAAAAATCAAACTATATCTCTATGAATTTGTGAAATTACCAGACTAAATATTCAAAAGAAATAATAGCTACTCTTGAGCAGGCATTTGTAAACTATAATAATTACATAGAATCTGCAGATAAACAGATAGATATAAAGGTTGATTACAGAGATCTTGATTATATATACAAATCTACATTGAGCCGAAACAAGACATACTTTCCACATCTTGATGAAATTAGAGAACTTGCTAGTCATCCATTATTCAAGAAACAATGAGAAATTACTCTTCAAGATATTTATAATTATCAAAATCAAATAAACAAAAAGAAAGATGCTAAAAAACTCAAAAAATTTTGAACAACATTAAATACCATTATGTTGGATTACAATATATCATTGATCAATATATCTAAAAATATTTCAAGTATAAGTGAAAAAGACATAGAATCTATTCTTTCAGATCCTAAAAAAAAAGAATTGTATTCTAGTTATTTGAGTTTGGACAAAGATTTATTAATCAAATTACAAAAAATCGTCAATTTGTTCAATTCTACAAGAGCTATAAGTTTCGAGTGATTTGAAGATAATATAATTTTTATAAATCAATTAATAAATGATTTTGTAGATAATTTACAAAGATATCCAGATTCTTTGCAAGATAATATAAAAGATATATCAAATAGATATGCAGATGAGTTAAATGAATTGACCGATAATATACTAGATTTGGTAGAAAAAAATAATTTATGAAAAGATGTATTACAACAGATTATGATATTCCAAAATATAATACGGACAATACAGACATATTTTCAAGAAACTTACAAATCAAGAGATATAAATACTATAGAAATTTTGGATAAAATATTATGACACATTGTGGATAAAATGTATATGGAAACATTTAGTTTAAATATCATAGAAGATATCGAACAAAAAAACAACTTACTAACAGCATATAATGATATATGAAATCTTATTCGTGAAAATGTAGAAGCCAAAGAAATTATTCAAAAGATTGGGTCACAAACCAATATTTATTCCAAACTATCTTCAACCCAAACCAAAACTTCTAGAGTTTTGTGTCTATTTGATATGTTGAAAAAACTTGCCTATTTTATAATATGCAAAAATATATATGATATATCCAAAAATTTATTTTTAGAAAACAAAATAGACGAGTGAGATTGGAAGGCATGAGCAGAATTGTACAGATCCTCATCAGATTTCAAAGTACCATCTATAGATCCTATACTTATATCTGCTGATAAATTTGCAATCTCATCATGAGAATATATGTTTGAATCTTATGACATATCAGATTACCCAAATTATATGGCTTATATTAGACTATTCCATGTTTCAGATTTTAAAAATTATGAAAGAATCAAAAGCTCACTATGTAAAAATTGACAAAATATTCCAGAAAAAGATAAGATCAAAGATTTATTAGATTTTCTTTTATTCAAAGACTGAGACATAGTCGGTACTACATTTGTATTCCCAGAGTTGACTCCTATAATCATAGACAAAAATTGTGAAATATCATTGGACTGAATAAATTCTGATTGATTAAAATATATTATCTGAGATAAAAACTATGAAATGCTCAGGACATATTTGTTTTATAATTTTATGGAAGCCAATAGAGACCATGATTCTATAATTACTACACCCAAAGATTTGATATGACCATGTAAGCCCAAACCACTATCAGATCCTGATTCAATAAAAATAATTACAATCAATCCTGATATGCCAAGGACTATAGCTATTCCAAGATGAACTGGATGAACCAAGAATTTTGAATACAAGAGAGCAACGATAGTGATCCAAAATCCCAAATGTACTACATGACCATCATGATTTCATGAAGCCAAAAATCATTGAAAAAAATTATACGCTCACGCTCACAATATAAACGATTTCCCAACAAGAAAAAATTCTATAGAAAAAATTAGATTGGATATATGCGATACTTATGAAGAGTTCCTTGAAAAACTTGAAGAATTTAGAAAAAAATATTCTGACAGTCCAGATTTGGTAGTCAGAGTGGAAACCTATAGATCAGAATTTGAAAAATATGAATGAGCCAAACAAAAGGTTGCTTATAGAATAGCTCAAACCCAAAATTCTCCTTCTAATATAGTCTGATGAGAAAAAAAGAAAAGATGAAGACCTCGCAAAAATCCAGAATAATATTTATTTTATGCTAATATCTATGTCCACACAATCACCAAATCCTAAACAAAAAAAATGAATAGAATCCTGACATATTTTTCCTATCAAGGCTGTCTTTCCACGGACTCAATCCAAAGAAATTATATCTTCCCAGTTGTATCTCAATCTCCAAAGAGCACTATCTTCCAAAGAATATTTTTTCAAGTGAAATACTTCTTTATTCAAAAAAAATGATTCTCAGCATAACAAACAAATATATGATTTATTTCAGTCTTATATAGTCTTTGATCCTCATAAATTACCACAAAACTTTATAGAACTATTTGACTTGGATTCATATGATCCACAAATCCAAAGCAAATTAGAATCTATTTTCAAACCAGCTAGACTATTGGATAAAAAGTCCGCTAGAATTATATTTGTCGATGACAAAATAATCATATTTAGAAACCAACAAAAGTTGACACATACCAAGTCCCCACTCACTAAATGACAAAAAAATCGCTCTGAGATACAGACCACATTCAATACTTTTTCCAATATTTATGATGCTATTAGGAGTCAATATTATACTATCCAATCCTCTCAGTCCAAACAAAATGATTATAAATTACTACAAAAAGAGATACTTACATTAGCTCAAGAAATCCAAACCTTATGATACAATGTCAAAGATATGCAGTTCAAAAGACAATTAAATTCTATTATTTCTGATATATCTCGCGCAACAAACTTTAGGATACTTGGAGCTAAATTGCAAAATCTACAAGAGCTTACATTCACCAACAAAGTTATAGATTCCAATCTTTTGCAATGAGCTCAAAATAAACTCAGCAAAAGATTTGAGGATCTCCAAGATATTATATGAATAGTGCAAGTCCAGTTGAATGACTTAGAAAATATTTTGACTCAATATCAAACAGATTTAGATTTGTTTTTATCTCAGATCCAATTCACTGATCAATCATTGGCTATAGCCAATTATGACAGAGCATATCTTAGATTAGAGCAAAAATACTGACCTATATCTCCATTTAGTATCTTCCATCAATGGATCGTCAAATATCAAAATGATCAAAAATTATTCCCCAAATTTGTGCGTTATATAAAAACATTATTTACTGCATTCCAAGATGAACACCAAAAAAAAATATCTTCCCTTAATCCTGATGTTGATGATCTGTCTCAGTTGAAAGATAATCTCAAAGATATAGAACAAATAATCCTAAAATCCAAATCCTAATTTTCTAATTCTGTATTCTTAATTTATTCTATCCAATATAGATACAAATTATTTTTGTTCAACATTCCAGCCAAATCTTGTACTTGTTTGATAGTCAGATTTTGATATCTAGATAGTATGTCTTGTAGGGTTTCAATTTTGTTGTATATCAAATATTGTGATCAAACAAAATTGGACATTTCGCTAGAACTTTCTATTCACATTTGGATTTGACCTACATTGTATCATATTGCATTATCAAATTCTTCTTGACTAAAATCTCATTGAGCTATCCTATCTATTTCCTCATATATTTTTTCTAGTCCAAATTCAAATCTACTTTTATCTATACCTGCTCTAATCAAAAAAGTACCAAAATCCTGATTACTATTGTGAGATGCTCTGATATAATAACACAGACCCTGTTTTTCTCTGATATTTTGAAACAATCTAGACGACATATTACCTCATATTATAGTTGCCAATACATTGGCAGCGTATCTTCTCTCATCATTACCATCAAATCCAACTGCCGAAATTACCAAATGATTTTGTTCAGTTTTTTTGTCCCAAAATCATTTATTCTCGGCTGGTAATATTTGTTTAAATTCAGGTTTATCCAATTTTTTATTTGCTGGCAAAGATCCAAATGTTTTCACCAATAAATTTTTGAGCCCTTGTATATCTTGTATCTTGCCTGCTACAGATATTATCAAATTATCTTTGGTATACAGATTGGCTTTGTGCTCAAACAACATATCTTGATCAAAACTATTTATATTTTCTATGGTTCATATTATAGGTCGACCATAACTATTGTCTCACAAAAAAAATGTCTGTCGTTTTTCCATTACCAAAGCCATCGGATTGTCTTCATACATTTTGAGCTCTTGTATGACTACTCATTTTTCTCTCTCTAGTTCTTCTTTGGGGAATTGTGGGTGTATCATCATATCTCCCAGTACGTCTATAGCATCATTTACAAAATTTGGCGCACATTTGACATAATATCATGCGTATTCTTCTCCTGTATATGCATTAAATTCTCCTCCAAATTTGTCTACAGCCTGAGCTACAGATTGGGGAGTAGGGTATTTTTTACCTCATTTAAAAAATAAATGTTCCAAAAAATGGCTTATACCATTGTTTCCTCTATTTTCATATATGCTACCTGCTTTGCACATTATCTGTACAGTAGTAGAATTGCTATCTTCCATAGGGACCAAAACAATTTCCAATCCATTTATCTTTTCTACCAAATAATTCATATCTCCTTTCCAAATAAAAAATAAAATCACAATCCAACTAATAATAAATTCTGGCTTTGTTGCAAGTCTTTATCTATTATTTCTGTAGGTATATTTTTCGAGTTATATTGACATAAATAAAAAAGTATACTAAAAATTGACAAATAAATTTTTTATATATATAATATGATTGTTCTAATTTTATTTCTCCTAAAACAAAATGATTTATACTTCAAGTAAAAAATTTATTTACAAATTATTAGCTGTATTTATAGCGGCTATGGTTGTATTGCCATATAATATGGTATTTGCCAATCGGGCAAATATCAACCCTGCTTTTGATACTGGTATCCCAGTTTGACTTCAGGGACCCACAAAATCTATAGCTATGCAAAATGATGGTAAAATATTGCTTGGATGAGAATTCACTAGTTACCAATGAGTAAGCTCAAATTATATAATCAGATTAAATGAAGATTGATCCAAAGACACGAGTTTTGATATGTGAGATTGATTTGATCGAAATGTGGAGTCTATAGTTATCCAAGATAATGGTAAAATAATAGTTGGTGGGCAATTTACGACATATCAATGAGTAGCAGCCAATAGAATTATTAGATTAAATGAAGATTGATCCAAAGATACAAGTTTTAATATATGAGATTGATTTAATAATTCTGTTTATTCGTTAGCAATACAAAGTGGTGGTAAAATAATAGTTGCTTGATCTTTTACGAGTTACCAATGAGTAAGCTCAAATTATATAATCAGATTAAATGAAGATTGATCCAAAGACACGAGTTTTGATATATGAGATTGATTTAATAATTGGGTTAATTCTATAGCAATACAAAGTGATGGAAAA